>JBGSYV010000062.1:0-4309 GCA_041750695.1 Saccharimonadales bacterium (SeqCode)
TTGAGTACGTTAAAGAGCGACTGTCCTAACACCTGATATATCGCACACCAAAAATGTGCTACGATTAATACATGTCAAAAACAACAAAAATCGCAATTGTAGAAGATGATCAAGCCATTGCGCAGATGTACCGCATTAAGTTCGAGGCAGAGGACTACACTGTAGAAACTGCTGAGAACGGCAAACTTGGGCTCGCACTGGCAGAAGACATGAAGCCGGATATCATCCTATTAGACCTCATGATGCCAGAAATGAATGGTGATGAGATGCTCGCCAAACTGCGAGAAACAAGCTGGGGCAAGAACATTAAAGTAGTTATCCTAACCAATATGGGCGAACAAGAAATCCCTGATAGTGTAAAAAACCTCGGTGTGGCCGCTGTAATCCTAAAAGCCGATATGACCCCTCGGCAGGTCGCCGAACTCGTCAAAGAACAACTCAGCAAATAACCCATCTTCAGCGAAACTCAACCGGCAATATTCACCCTTTACACAACTTCTTCGGCGCGGCATTTAATAACTAGTGATACATGCTCATACTATGAACCAAAGACTGTACTGCCGCATTTCTCACCGCCTCTTCTATGCTTAGTGTTCTTGAAAGCGCATTATCTGTATAGGTCGCCCATGTGTCTTTATTGCTCGCTCGCTCAGCATCAGAGTCAAAAAACTTTATTGCCTTGTCGTGGGTGAGATTTTTGCTTTTCATGATTTCAAGTAGTTTTTTGGGCAACACCAAACCACTTGAGTAACCAACATACTCGTCAGTTTCACATAAAATAACCGCCCATGCTTCTTCGAAGTAGATGCCGTACCTATTAACAATGCCGCTTTCGATTCCTATGCAAATATCATTTTTGTTTTTAGTGACTTCTCTGCAGCGGAGAGCGCGGTTGCGGGCGCCAGTATAAGTATCCTTGCCATGTGGCGCCTCTGCTACCCCTGATGCTGCGCTAAGTATCTTTACAGACGAAATAACTATCCCGAGTTGCTGAAAAACCAAACCAACCGTTTGTGCTTTTTGTTGATTGTTGGTGCCGATTACTAAATTCATGCCTGCATTATAACCTATACTGAATGTATTACATTAATCACATTGTATTGCAAAATTTACAATTAAAATTTATAATGAGCTTAATGAACGGCTCCTTACTTAAGCAAATGCTGGAAAAAGACCCCAATCTAGTGCCGCTCCTTGAGCACGAACACAGTTACCTCGTTAGGGCGATGGGTGATCTAATGCTACGGAATTCCCAAGCAGCCGAGACTATGGAGTTTGCAGTACAGGACGGCAACGGATGGCACGATAATTCCGGCTACGATGCGGCTCTTGCCGAAATGGAGCAAGTAGACAATATTAGCAAAATTTTAGGTTCCGTTATTGAACATGCTGAGGTGATACCGTACCCTAGTGCTGAAGAAGCGGGTGTCACGCTTGGTTCCTGCGTTGAATTAGATGATGGCATCGAGCCATACATCATACGGCTCACGGGTCAAAATTACTTTACACCACGGGAAGAAACTCAAGCAGAGGAAATTGATGTTACCTCTGTACGTTCTCCGCTTGGGCTCGCACTACTTGGCGCTAAACCAGGGGACATTATAAGGTTCGCTCTGCCTAGCGGTGATGAAAGCGAGCTCACAATCCGCTCGGTACGGCAAATGGCAGCACCTTCACCAGGTACAGAAAACTGAGAGTATATATGGCTTCGTCTTCTGAAATATCCCACCATCTTGATGAAGCTGCCACACACGGATATCTTGACTCTATCAATGGCACCACTCCGGAATCACTCATTGATGCACAAATGAAGGTTGCTGCATTCATCGAAGCGATCCCAGAAACCATAACACTACCGATTCTTACCATTGGACTTGGTCAAGGCGAGGAAGCGCATGCCCTGAGCTCAAGCCAAATACCCCTTATAGGCCTCGATATTGCTAAAAGCTCTATTGATCGGACGCAAGAGCGAAGTGCGCTACACAACTTCTATATCCCGTTAGTCCGTGCAGATGCTCAAAAACTACCTTTCCGTGCCGGTTCATTCGGGGGAATTATTATGTCGTCGGTCCTGCACGAAGTATATAGCTATTGTCAGCCTAGTGGGTTCGAGTCATTTCAAAACACATTAGGAGAGGCTGCTGTCGCTCTTTGCGACGGAGGTGTGCTGTATATTCGTGAATTTGGCTGTCCCTCGCCAAGAGAGAGCCCCATCCAAATCGTCCCAATCTCCGAACAAGCCAAAGAATTCTGTGATTATTTTGCGGGAGCATTCAGCCTGGGCATTGCAGACGAGGGTGAAACTGATAATATCGAACTGTCACTTGACAAAAATGGGGAAACGAAAACAATAGGTGACACCACGCAAATACTGCTTCATTTTAAGAACTATTGGCATGACCTACAAAAAAAGGCGATAAAACCCAGTCCCGCAGACTGGAAAGAGGCTAAAGAGAGTTACTTGATAAAAAAACCAGGTCCTGACCGCCAATATCTGGACCCCGTGCAGCTGTGCGCCGAAACCCAAGCAGCCGCGGCAATGGCTGGACAAATACTTGACTTAAAAGAACTCCGCCTCATACACCGGACAAAGATTAATCTATTCCTTCAGCAACATTTTGCAATCCTAAATCATGAAGGCGATGATGTTTCACAGCATATTATCCCTCAATCAACAGCAAAAATTGAAGCAATATTCACTAAAAAACCCGCTTAAAACCGTCGGGATATAGCCGCTAGAAATGTCGAAAAAATCAGCTCGCAAAATATTCTGCCCTATATCCTATAAATTTCTATCGGAAGAGCAACCCCTATACAGAACAGGTTTGATATACTGTTGATATGAACATTGCAATTGTTGGATACGGAGATCAAGGAAGGTCAGCGTACGAGTACTGGAATACTCCGGGCAACAGCATAACCATCTGTGACCAAAAAGATATTTCAGACAAAGTTCCGCAAGGTGTACAAACCCGAAGTGGAGCAAGTTACTTAAATGATCTATACAAGTTTGATCTAATTGTTCGGTCGCCCGGTATTCACCCAAACGAAATTACGAGAGCCAACACAGAAGACCCAAAGGTGCTTGATAAGGTCACCACCGTAACGAATGAGTTCTTCCGGGTATGCCCCGCCCCCATTATTGGCGTTACGGGCACAAAGGGCAAAGGCACCACCTCTTCACTAATTGCGCATATTTTGCAAATGGCGGGCCATAAGCCAATACTTGGTGGCAACATTGGCATACCCCCCTTAGATTTACTCCGCCATGACATTCAAGTTTCTGATGTTGTAGTGCTCGAGCTCGCAAACTTCCAACTAATTGACCTAAGGTACTCACCGAAAGTAGCCGTTTGTTTAATGGTTGCGCCAGAACATATGGATTGGCACAAAGACATGTTCGAGTACATTTCTGCCAAGCAGCAGATGTTCACACACCAAAAACAAGACAACCTAGCAGTATACAATGCAAGAAACCTCTATTCAGAAGAGGTCGCTGCCGCCTCACCCGCACATAAAGAGGTGTATGAAGTTCCGCCGGTTGGCGAAGAGCTCGTTGATGGTCGTGGCGCTTACGTAGAAGGCAACGACATAAAAATGGAGGGCGAAACAATCTGCCACATTAATGATGTTGCCTTGCTTGGTCGGCATAATTTGGAGAACGTCTGTGCAGCAATTGCCGCTACCTGGGCAATTGTAGGTGGTGATAAAAAGGCAATCAAAAAGGCAATCAAAGGCTTTGCCGGCCTTCCCCATCGCCTAGAAATCGTAAAACAAGTGAACGGCATTTGGTATATAAACGACTCCTTTGCCAGTAACACAACCGCAACTATCGCCGCCATTGACGCAATACCAAAAACAAAAGTGCTAATTATTGGCGGACAAGACCGTCAGCTCGATTTATCTGACTTAGCTAAAAAATTAGCCGATAGTGGCGCTGATTCTGTTCGAAAAGTTATCATTGTTGGGGCGGCTAAACAGCGGATTGCGACAGAACTTAAAAAAGGCCGGTACGAAAACTTTGTAATCTCAGAGGCAACCGACATGAACGGAATTTTTGCAGACGCTCAGAAGCAGGCCCAGAAGGGTGACGCCATCCTGCTCTCACCTGGCTTCCCTAGTTTTGATATGTTTAACAATTTTGAGGACAGAGGGCTACAATTTAAAAAAATAGTGCAGGGATTATGACCAACTATCGCCAATTCATATTTAAGTCCTATTCGTTTGATAAGCAAAGCGGGGTTTTAGAACTAAACTACGCAATAGATCAAGACTTATCATTTACAGAAACCTATACCTTCGATTTTGA
>JBGSYV010000063.1:0-16723 GCA_041750695.1 Saccharimonadales bacterium (SeqCode)
GCGAATGTAGCAAGTAATCACAAACCCACAAAACTGAACTCACAAAAAAAAGAATTTTTTGGAGACAACGAAGACCTAGAGGTTTATTTAGTTGAAAAAACTGAACAGTTGGTTGCTCTACACATGGCTTTACTTAACGCTCTTAGCGATGATGATTCAATTATTTATGAAAGACCCGAACATCAAAACGAAGGGTGGAGGCCGCACGTTACAACTCAAGGAGAAAAATCATTTCCTGTTGGATCAACACATATCTCGGATAGTATGTATCTTATTGAAGCAAAAAATAACGATAAAGACGGCGACAAAATAATCCGAGCAAAAATTCCGATTGGTAAACAAGGAGATATTCAAAATTCCAAATTCAAAAGGCCTATCCAATGAGGCTTGATAATTTATTAGTAGCAAAAAAGCTTGTGGCCACGCGTAGTCAGGCTGAAAATTATATTAAGCTTGGACAGGTGAGGGTAAATGGAAACGCTACTAAAAAAGCCGGCATGCAGGTTTCTTCCAGCGATAAAATAGAACTTTCGACCGACGAACGATATGTTTCTAGAGCCGCCTTAAAGTTAGCTTCTGTTGCTGATACCTTCAGCCTCAATTTTAAGGACAAAATAGTATTAGATGTTGGTAGTTCGACCGGCGGTTTCACCGATTATGCCTTGCAGCACGGTGCAAAAAAGGTGTTTGCGGTGGACGTTGGCACCGACCAGCTGCATCCATCGCTTCGTAATGATCCTAAAATTGAGCTTTATGAAAAGACTGATATCCGTAGTGTTCGCCTAAGGCGAACAAGCAAAATGCAAAATGCAAAAAGTAAAAAGGGAGAGCAGCTACAACTCCATGCAGGCAAAACTATACTATTAGAAGCGCCGGATATCATTGTTGCCGATGTCTCATTTATTAGTTTGCGCGAGATACTCCCGAGCGTAAGAAGCTTAATGACCGATTCGTCACAACTGGTTGCCATGGTAAAGCCACAGTTTGAGTCGGGCAGTTCAGCCAAACACAAAGGTGTGATTAAAAACGACCGTATGCGCCGGGATATTTTAAAAGATTTTGAACTATGGGCGAGTTCTAGTTTTGTTATTAAGAATAAGGCCGATAGTCAGGTTGCCGGCGCCAAAGGCAACTTGGAACGGTTTTATTTATTACATAAAAACACGCGTGCTTAAAGACCAGCACCGATATACCCAACCAAGCGCGGTGTGATGATGAGTGCAGTCGGGGTGCAATCTGTTACAATTTATATAAGTTATGTATTACAAAAACCGAACCGATGCCGGAAATCAAATTGCCGCAAAATTAGTGCCAAAATATCGATACGAAAGTTGTGCAGTGGTAGCACTCTCTGACGGGGCAGTGGTGATTGCTGCCGAGATCGCTAAACAACTGCACTGCGTTCTAACAATGCTGCTCATTGAGGAGCTTAAACTACCGGGTGAGTCAGATGCGTTAGCAGTGATTAACCAAGATGGGGGATTCACCTATAATAAAATGTTTTCAGCCGGTCAGCTCGAGGAGTTCAAGGGCGAATATCACAATTACATTGAGCAAGAAAAACGCGAAAAACTTCATGCCATCAACCAATTATTAGGCGGCGGCGGGTTAATCAAGCCAGATTTATTGTATGGCCACACGGTGATTTTAGTGAGTGATGGGTTTAAAAACGCCCTCTCATTAGACGCCGCAGCGGACTTTCTAAAACCAATTCGGACCGAGAAAATTGTGGTTGCTACACCGCTTGCCAGCGTACCGGCGGTGGACCGAATCCACCTGATTGCAGATGATATTGTCTGTTTGAGCGTAATTGATAATTATATGAATACTAATCACTATTACGAAGACAACACCATCCCCCCGCATGAAAAAATCATACACACCATTGAAAACATCGTTTTAAACTGGAAGTAACATTGCGGTTAAAGGTGGGCTTTTAACGCCGCTTTATCAATGATCAGGATTTTTGTTCGGCTGTTTTTTATCAAGCCTTTTTTCTCCAGGTAGGTTAATTCGCGGCTGGTGGTTTCCCGGCTGGAATTTATTGAACTGGCGATATCTTGTTGTTTTAGGGGCACGCCGATTGCAATGCCGCCATTGTTTGGTTCGCCAAATCGGGAGCCCATGGTGAGCAAGAATGAGATGAGTCGTTCGCGCACAGAGCGATATTCCAGGTTGATGATTCGCTCAGAGTGTATACGGTACATCTCTGTGACGCGATCAAGAATTGGTGGCAATAATTCTGGCTGGGTCTGCAGGGCGTTTAGGTATGTTTTATGATCTAACCGCCAAATTATAGTTGGCGACATTGCTTCGTATACAATTTGGCGTTCCTTGCCGGTAATTGCCCAAATTAGGGGGAAGATCTCTTCTTCTTTTCGGATGATTAGTAGGTTTTCTTCACCATACTTTGTAATGTCATAGGCCTTTACCAGACCTTGCTCTATATAAAAAACACCGCCAGGCGTTTCGCCATGGCGGATGATTAGTTCGCCCTTCTTATACGTCAGACGAGTTCCTCTGTGAAAAAGTTCCACCAGTGCATGCGCTTGAGCGCTGGTAGCGAGCATGATATTAGTATGACACAAAAATATGAAAACAGGTAATTTGTGACGAATGTCGCACTAATTTGGTGATGATAATAACAGACAAAATCGCCCGCCATCGGTAAGCTAATAATGTAAGGTAAACAGGAGGGGTTCACATGGTGCACTTACAAGAAATAGAGAGCCAATTAAAGCGAATCGGAGCCAACTTTCGGTTCTGGGGACGCTCAAGTGTCCGGGAGCTGCAGCACATTTTAGTGCCGAACGAACAGATTCAAGGCTGTTTGAATGGTCGCTATGAGGGTGGATTTGCGGTGCTTTGTGCCACAGACATGCGCTTACTTTTGATCGATAAAAAACCCCTATACCTCACACTTGAAGATATTCGCTATGACATGATCGTTGAAGTTGATTATAATCATCAGTTTATTGATGCGACAATCCAGGTGTTTACCCCCAACAAGAATTTAAGGTTTAGTGCATTCAAACAAAAAGAGCTACGCGATATGACTATGTATATCCAGCGGCGCGTAATGGAGCTTCGTCAACAACATATGATGCACGAACTATCTCCAGAGCAGTTCACCGAATCTGAGCCCCAATCACAGACATTAGCGCCAGTCCTCACAAGTCAAGCGTTTGCCACGCAGGCAAATGCAGCAGTGGGTTTAACGGAGCCGGAAGTAGCAATGGGTAGATCCCGATTACCAAGCATTTCAATGCCGCGGGCGGTAAACCCGTACATTACCGCGCCGTTCATCTTGCGCCGCCGTATTGGCCGGTTTCACAAACGAGATTAAACACCCATATTAATAGAATTTAGAAGATAGGAAAAAGACGTGAGACGTGTGATGTTAGACTTTAGATTTAGCAAAAATGGAAGGTGGAAAAAGTAGTTAGCTAAATACACAATACTAAATACGACATACTGTGTACGTTATACGAATCTACACATTAAACTTGAATTCAACTACATCATCAGGCTGCATAACGTAGGTTTTACCTTCGGTCCGAACTTTGCCGGCGGTACGGGCTTTCGGCAGTGACCCTGTTTCAATAAGATCGC
The DNA here is from genome assembly GCA_041750695.1 of Saccharimonadales bacterium (SeqCode). Lineage (GTDB taxonomy): Bacteria > Patescibacteriota > Saccharimonadia > Saccharimonadales > JAGQNJ01 > JBGSYV01. Next base: position 3,613 of record JBGSYV010000063.1, read on the forward strand.
TGAAGCTTACAATATCTGCAGCAATGAAGCCGCGCTCAAAATCGCCATGGATTACGCCAGCGGCTTGCGGGGCAGTGGAGCCCTTGGGGATTGTCCAGGCGCGGACTTCTTTTTCACCCGCCGTGAGGTAACTCTGTAGGTTTAAAATATTGTAGGCAGAGTGAATAAGCTGGACCAAGCCAGATTCTTGTTGGCCGTAACTTTCCAGCATTTCGCTACGATCTGCTTCATCAAGACCATTTAATTCGCTTTCTAATTGGGCGCAGATAAATAGCGCTTCTGCTGGAGCTACTAACTTTGCGAGCTCTTGTTTTTTGGCTTCATCGCCCAAGGTTTTTTCATCAACATTAAACAAATACATAATTGGTTTTAGGGTCAATAATTGTAACTCTTTTTGTAGCCACGCCAATGATTCTGGATCAAATTCATCAAGGTGTGCAGAAAGGGGCTTGTCGGCATCTAGTAATTTTTGAGCCGTTTCTACAGCCTGAACCTCCGGCTTTAGTTTTGGGTTAGCCCGGGCTTCTTTTTGTAGTTTTGGGAGGCGTTTTTCTATGGTTTGGAGGTCCGCCAAAATAAGTTCGGTATTAATAACACTGATATCTTTTGATGGATCAATCGCATCATCAACATGAACAATGTTATCGTCATGGAACGCTCGGACTACCTGGCAGATGGCACTACAGCCTCTGATGTGGCTCAGGAATTGATTACCAAGCCCTTCGCCTTTGCTCGCGCCAGCAACCAAGCCAGCAATATCTACAAAGTTAACCGTGGCAGGTTTTATCGGTGCGTTGCCATAAAGATCCGATAGTTTTTGCAGCCGACCATCAGGAATTGGCACAATGCCGCTATTGGGTTCGATCGTGGCAAAAGGATAATTTGCCGCCAGGATATTATTGTTGGTTAGGGCATTGAACAGGGTGGATTTTCCTACGTTAGGAAGCCCCACAATCCCGATTGATAGCACGCAATCCTACCTTTCCACCTTCATTAGGTATGTTTGAGTTCCAATAATTGCTATCTTTAGCATTTAAACTTTCCTTTCCAAAAGAAGTAGGTTCCATAGCGGGTATAAACCCCCAGATAGTAACTTCTTCTTTCGTTGCTATTACTTTATCAACTATCTTACGAACAGTAAAAAGCTTACCCTCAAAAGGTAGCTTTGTCATAAACTCGTTAAAACCATCGGCTAAATGTTCTAAGTCCATATTTCTGAATTTGCTCAACTTGTCTTCAACCGGCTGAGACTGTAGCCTTAAAAGTTCCTCACGGCGTTTGCGAACACTTTTTATCTGTTCCTGGTAAACCTCCTCACTCATCAAGGTTTGGCCGTACATTTTTGCGTATCGGCGTTCTTCCTCCTCCAGTAATTTAAGATTTTGTTTAATAGCATTACCGTCGAGATCCTCCTGAACCTCTCCAAGGTTCTTGTCTGCGTATCGTTGCACCTGTTGCTGAATAAGGGTGGGGTCGGTTAAAAGGCTTGAAACCTTTTGCCAGCCAACAGCATCAAGAACAGTTACATTTACTCCTGACTCCTTGCATACTGTAGGCAAAGGGAAGTTATGCAGCCTATCTGTGCAGCGGTAATACTTTTTGCCATCTGGACCATCTCCAACGCGCTTAGCTCCGCAAGGGCACCATACAAGGCCGCCAAATAGGTATTTATGACGTTTATTACGCTGAGCAAACTTGGAGTTTAATTTGATCTGTTTTTGAACCTTATCAAATAACTTATCATCAACTATGCTAGGAACTTTTACCATTAACCACTCTTCTTTGTCTCGCACCTTTCGGCTGGTTTTATTAGTGTGCCGGTGCTTATACTTCTGAGTTGACTTAGCTTGAGGGTTTTGCGGGAGCACAGCTTCAAGTTTGTAATAATAATGTCGTCCCACGTAGGTTTCGTTAGTCAACAATCTACTTACAGGTCCTTTGGTCCAAGATGCTCGCTTGCCCTTCTTAGGTGGAATCTCCAGCTCATACAAGCGACGAATAACTTCACGTAGGGATATACCTTCAAGCCCGACCCATTCGAACATCATTTTAACTACTTTTGCTTCTTGTTCGTTAACTTCAAAGTAGCCGTTCTGCTTATTTAGACCCTTACCTTTAACAGGGGTGTAGTTATAGCCATAGGGCGGGTTATAACCTAGCAGGTTGCCACCCCGCACTTTATTTAGCTTGCCAAGGCGGAAGCGCTCAGCAATTTTAACCCGCTCATATTCGTGAAAAACTCCCATAACGCTGCCCATAAGTTGTTCTTCGGGAGTTTTTCCGTTAACATCGTGCAGACTCTTAAACTCGACACTCGAGTGTCCTAACTCCTCGATTACAATTTCCTGATAAACGAACTTTCTTGATAATCGGCCGCGATCGAAAACGTATACAATATCAAACTTATTGAGTTTAGCGTCTTGTCGCAGCTGATCTAGGGCAGGGCGTTCCAGAAACGCACCAGACCAGCCTTCGTCCTTGTAGGTACAATCCTCAATCAGCACACACCCATCTGCCTTAATTGCCTCACGGATTTCGTGAAGTTGAGTCTCTATTGTTTGCTCATCTTTTTGGTTATCGGTACTAACCCGTGCGTAAAGTGCGGCTCGTTTCATTTAATCTTTCCTTTTGGTTGTACGTTTTCTAACGAACTCCTTGATAGCTTTTTCACTTATTCGGTACCCTCGGCCAAGTTTTACTGCTTCAAGTTCGCCATTTTTGATATACGTTAGGACACTCTGCCAGTGTACTTGTAACCGCTTAGCAACTTCTGTAACTGTTAGATATTTTTCCATATGTGAACCTTTCGTTACTATAAACTATTATAAATCATTATAAATAATAATACTATGGTTATGTTTTCTGTGCAAAGTACAAATCAAGCAAGTAGTCAAAAAGCTCATCCAACACTTCTGTTGGAGCATCCGGGCTGTACCGGTATTTGACCACTGGCTTAATAACTTTGCGAGGCATGCTATATCCTACTTCTCGTTCTTAAAAACTTGCTCTTCAACCATGCCTTTATAGCGACTGGTGCGGTATTTAAGGCCGTGACAATGTCGACAGGCTATAAACGGTTCTTGAGCATACAATTTAGCTACACGAGCGCGACAAATGGGACAGACGAACCAATATCTATAACCACCTTGACCGGTGCTGGTTACGGCTAAGTTAATCTGGGCATCACCAATATAAACAGGGTGTTCCGTAAGCCCCTTTTCAAATTGTGACCGAAGTGATCTGATAACGTCATCAACGCTAAATGAAGTGACTTCGCTATTCACTGGGAAACTTCCGTAATCATTGCCTGTCATTGTTTAGTCCCTCCGGTTTATCCTTTTTATCGGAGTTAATTTGCTGGTTTTGGGCTACGAAAGCGTTATTGGCATTGAAGGTAACCTTCAATGCGGGTTGCTTGAAGTGTTTTAGGGTGTTAATGGCAGATAAATACTGTCGAGTACATCTATCGACCTCCTTGCTTAACACGGAGTAGTACCCGTTCTTTTCACTACTGAGAAATTCAATACGTGTTATAGAGTTGAGCTTATAGCTGTATTCAATCATTCGGCAGTAAGCCCACCCGGCTGTCTGGGCTAGCATTTTTTCTGATGCGGATTTACAGTCGTATTCGGCGACGAGCTGGTCGGTTACCTCTATCAAAAAAGTGCGGTATTTTTTGTTATCTAGCGTCTCGGCCATAAAGTAATGGTTATCAAGCGCAACCACAGCAGAGGCTTGCTCTAATTTCTTGTTGAGAGCATCAATCATAGCCTTTTGCTTTGCTGGACTACTGGCTTCGTATTCATTCCACATCTCGGTTGATTTTCGTAGCAATGAAGCGGGGTCAGCATCGATCTCAACGTTCTTTAGAAGCTTCTTGACCTCCTCAGGAGTGAACTTCTTGGCAAGTTTTTTATCATCTCTTTTGCTTGGCTTTTTACTGCTCATATTTCACCTCAATTCCGTAATCGTCATTCAAGTCGGTTCCGCTTAGTGTGCGCGGTCCAATACGAAGAGTTATATGTACAAGCTGTCTGTCTCTCAGCATCTGTAGTAGGTCCGGAGTAACCATTTGACGCAAATAATCTAAGAATTGTTGCTGCATTTCTTTTACATCACCATACATAATGCAACTTGAAGTATCAGTAGAGCAGTTAGGTGCTTCTACATCAACGTGAACCCACGAAAAGTGCTGTGGTTGATCTTTCTCATCATCGTAGAGTTTTATCCGTTGCTTACTCTGGCTATTATCCGAAGCCTCGCTATTTTTCTCTAAAATAAGTATTGCTTTATCTATCGCGTCGTCCATATCTAATCCCTCCGGATTTTTACTCGCACGGTGATCTCGTCGTAGGTTGGTTTCTTATTGGGGCAACAGTCAAAGCACGTTTTGCATACAGTCTTTTTGTTGTAACGCGGCTTGTGACAAAATACACATTTGTTGCCAAATACTGCCTTGTGTAGCACCTCGCAAAATTCACCGTAAGTGTCGATCCTTTTCTTACAATTGTTAGTAGCCATAATCATTTCTCCTCATTTAATTTGTGTAGTTTGCTGGGTTGGGATAGTACGCTAAGTCATGGAACCCTCCTTCCACAGTGTCAGATTTTCTTTATTGATTGCTTCCAGGCTTTCGTTACGAATTTTTTTACACTCGTCGTCTAGGAACCACGCAAAGCTGTCATCAAGTTTCATAATTTTTTCCGGTTCTCCAACGTGGCCTTGGCTCTCTTGTCGGATAGTACAAATGCCTAGGATTTTCAGAGTTTCCATCTCTTTAAGAGCCGTAGGTTTTGAACAGTTCAGGACCGCTTCTACTTCCGTGGTGCAGATTTTGCCGCCCAACTCAATTAAGGCTCGAAAAAGACGGGTCCTTACGGTGGGGGCGCTATCCATCGCTATCTCAATGGCTAGGCGTACATCATCTTTAGTAAGCTGGGTTCTGCCGTTAACTAGTGCATGCCCACGGCAAAGGTTGTAGAACAGCTGGTTAATGCGGTCTGGTTTTTCGATAGTCGGGATAGTGTAGTTATATTCCGTGCCGTCTTCACTTCGATCCTTCCATAGGTTGATTACGCCTCTTAGACAAGCCAGCAACCGCGCACAGCGGGCGATTATAATTTTTAGTTCGTGGTCGTCACGTGTGTTATCCCAATCTAAACCTTCCGGATATTGCGACCACAGTGTTTCGAGCAATTGCCTAGTCGCGGTTTTACAAGCTTTCTCTTTGGTTTTGTATGCGGTCGAGCCAAGCTGATCAGCAAGCTCAGCTTCGGTTTTATCCTTGGAGTTCATATTCAGGAAGAACAGCCTAGAGCCAAGGTTGCCCATCATCTTCCATACCCGTGGCGATATTGGGGTAGAAGCTGCCAAAAGCATAAACAAGTATTCGCCAACGTATTGTCGTTGCCCGTGGATGCCACTGTCAGTATTGAAGCCTTCACCATCAAGCACACGCGTTAGAATGCCTAAGCATTCATTTAGGTCATCGTCACGCTTTGAAAATAGCGTTGCGAGGTCCCTTATTAGAAACATCTTGTATTGCAGCCGTGGCAGCAGGTCAACGTCTTTTAACTTTTCCTTTTTGACGTTTGCGGCGTTTGATACAAATGAGGCAGGGGTGAACTTATCGGTGGCATAGGTAAGTCCCTCGATCTCAGAGAAAAAGTTGATAGTAATCGTCTTACCGGCCGAAGGAACATCTACCAATACAAGGGCAAAAGGGTTGGTAACGTCCTTAATAAGTATTTGGGCGATAATAGACAACCCAATCTCAGAGGCAAAGAGCAAATCAGGGAAGTTATCAGCTATAACGTTTCGCCACTCACTAAATGTGACAGGCTCAACTGGTGCTGGAACGGCTAGTATGCGTGGTTTAGTATCTAGGTTAACCACTTCTGTGGTTTTTTGCTTTGTTACATTTTCATTATCATTTTTCTTCATTGTCATAATGGCTACCGTGAATAAATCCTGTTCTTCATGAGCTTTATATTGTTAAAGTAGGCAAGAGGTTCGACTTTTAACTCTTTTTGCCAGTAAGCACGAACCACCTCATCCAGACTGTCTTTCTTTTGGAATACAAATCTAACTCGGCTCGGATTGCTTCTATCAAGAGAGTCGAGGGTAAATCCAAGAGTTAGGATGGTCGTACCTAGGCCAAGGTCCGTAGTCTCGAAGTATTGATCTTCATCGTTCATATAATTTCTCCATAGCTTTCACTAGGAATAAGCCCAAACAGCCTTAGACATTAGGATTAACAGAGGTCAAATAAAAAAACCCGGCAGGACCGGGCTAATGTAGAAAAACTATATTGTTATGCTAGTTGTTGTCTTAAAGCGTAAGTGCGGGGGCTTTTGTTTTGTTGGATTATCGCAGGGATTTCTTTTACTTGATCAAGGGTGTAGTAGCGCATTGAATTAATCCGGCGAGGAACTAAAATGCCTTGGCTGTCCCAACGCCTAAGTGTCTTGGGGTTGATACCTATAGCCTTAGCAATTTGGCCAATAGTATAAAAACCCTCTAGCTGATGCCGTTGCTGATTCTGCTTAACTTGTTTGAGTTTTACGAGTTCGTTAACAATACCTTGCCGGTAAGGTACAAGAAACGCTATGGCTTTTGAGCTACGCAGTTTTGAATAGAAAGAAGTTTTTATAGCCTCAAGCTCACCGGCTTCTATCCAATTACGCAAAGTCTGCTGCGACACTCCTACTTGTCGTGCGAGAGAGCCGAGAAAAATGTATTCGCTATTGGTTTTCTCGTCAACATATACGTTAAATTCAACCCAATTGGAAGCGACTTTACTGTCGTTGATATAAATATATTGGGCGGCAAGATGATGCACCAAGGTATAAAAGACCGTTTTAGCTGCTTTTAATCCCCAGTTCATATCCTTGTGCTCGTTTTCTTTCAGTACCTCTAGGCAAGTTGTTTGAACAATATGCTGAAACTCGTCCTCAGTTGGTTCTCGGCCTTGTAATCTTTCTAACTTGTAATACTCACGCCCAAGCTTCCACCAAATTTTAGCGAGCTGATTAGTGGCGACTTGATCTCCTTCTGAGGCTCTGACCACTAAGTAAAAGTTACTTTTTAATAGTAGCTTGAAAAAGTCTGTGAGCGGCTGGAATAGCTTGCCAAAGTCAAATCGGTTAAAGATGGTTTGTGCAAGCTTGCTAATTTGCTCCAAGCATTGTTTCAGGAAACCAGCGAGCGGGGGTGGTTTGAAGTTGGCAAACCTCGAGAAAACAGATTGAAATAGGGGACTAATACGATTTGTAATACCTGAACCGATTTTTTTGAAAATACTAGTGAAGGAGGGAAGCGATTGCCTAATAGCTTCAAACATTTTTTGTAGTTTCTCGCCTAGCTGTCGCATTGTTTCAAGCATAGGTTCAACGGCTTGGGCAATACTTTTTTGAGCTTCAGCCATCTGTTTAGCGAGTTGTAGGGCAGGCTGGGTGGTCTGAAATGCAGATCCAACACTTTTAACGACTTGATTTAGGTTACTTTGAAAACCAATTGATTTTGCGAGACTACTCTGAAATGAAGTAGCCTTCGCTATGGCTGTAAAAGCACCACTACTCTCTAAGCGTCTATTTAGCGTTTCTTGAGCGTCTTCTTGTTGTTTTGTTGCTTGTTCACGGGCACGCTTAACAATGGTTAGTTCAACTTTTTTTGGCTTTGGCTCGGGCTTTTTTCTTTCAAGGGCATCTAAATCAAGGTCATATTCTGCTTGACCCGAATTTACATTTTCATTTTGGCCCTTGTTCGACACTGTAACGCCTCATTTTCATATAATTTTTTTTACCTACTTCTTATTATATCAAAGACCGCACCAATCAATTGTGTAGTCAATAAAGCAAACTTGCCGATGTGCCAGTTAACTAAACGGCATTGATTAGTAAACGGTTTTCGTTAAAAAAGAACAATTTTAATTCGGTAAAATAAAACAATAGGCGGGGGACTATCCCTTAAAATTATGAAAAAAAGACTCCTCGGTACCAATGCCGAATTTTTGGGGGTGGAATGACCAAGCTTTTTTACAAACCCTGAAAAAGGTCACTTATATTTATCTTGAGGTTTTTTGCAATCTTGTTAAGTGTCCCAAGACGTGCCCAGCGTTTGCCAGTTTCAATGTACGCAATAGCTACTACGCTCATGTTTATATTCTCGGCTAATTCCTGTTGTGTCACGCCCTTGCTTTTACGCACTTCAGCAACCCTCTTGCCAAAGGCTTTCATTAACTTCCGTTCATGTGTACTTGTCATACACTAAGCGTAGAAATAATAAACAGATAGTTACATAAACTAACTGTTTATTTTATTGATAATGTATGATAAATTTTTATAGAGACAAATTAAACAAGGAGTATAGGTAAATAAAATGGCAGATAATAAGAAAAATTGGTTCATACGACACAAGATACTTACGGGTATTCTGGTCCTGGTCGTGCTGGGCGTAGTTGTAAGTGCAGCTGGTGGTGGAACTGATACATCAACGAACCAAGCAAATAACGGTGGTTCAGCTGAAACAGCCTCTAATGACAGCGACGCTAAAACAGCTAAAGTTGGCGAAGCAGTCCGAGATGGCAAGTTTGAGTTTGTAGTGCAGGGTGTCGAGTGCGGTAAAAAAGAAGTGGTTAGTCCAGAGACTGACGCTCTACGCAAAACCGCACAAGGCGAATACTGCTTAATGACACTCAGTGTAAAAAACATTGGTAACGAACAGCAGTATTTCTCTGAGAGCGACCAAAAACTACTAAATGCCGAGGGTCAACAATTCTCGCCAGATAGCACCGCTACTCTTTACAACAGCAACAATAGCGATGTTTTCTTGGCACAAATCAACCCAGGTAACAGTGTTCAGGGCGTGTTAGTGTTTGATGTACCAGCAGGTGCAAAGATAACAGCTGCTCAAATGCACGACAGTGCGTTTTCAGGCGGCGTAAAAATAAACCTCTAAAGAGTTTTAACTTAATTGAATTATCAACGCACCCAGCAAAGAGCAGGGGTGAGAGTTTGACACGCACCTTAAAATGTGATAGTATGTAGTAAGTTAGATAACAAAAATAAAAAAGTTACCTAAAAAGGCTACAATCAAGAAGATCACTATGCAAAGTCCAGGAAGCCAATTTCTACACGAAAGGAACCCCAATCTTCACACTTCAGGGGAAGTTGAAGCAGTGGTGGGTTACCTGCGTGCTGGTGGTGAGCATATTCCAAATGACCCAGCAGATAAAATTTCTGCTCACTTGGGTTTTCTTGCACATAGGGAATACGTTAACGACGGCATTCTTACAGGTGACCAAGGCAGTATAGACCGTCAAATTGATGCCCATGTCATTAAATCGAGTGATGTTCCAGAGGGTTACTTCGAGTTGCAACGCCGTATAGCCAGAGAACAGGGTCACGGTGACATTGAAATTACGTCTGAAATGCGTCACCTAATGACAGAGGCTGTCCAAGCCGATCAGCGTGCCGGACTTGGCAAATGGGTTGAGTATCTTGGCGGTGAAGACGGCGGCTACCCCGATTGGTTTAAGCAATATACCTGGTCTTCAGTAACCAAGCTTGGTACTTTTGACAAAGAAAAAAGCGAATTCCAAAAGCGCAGCCGAGGCACAACGGCACCCTATCCGGAGCTAAACCGAGAAGCTTTGGCTTACGTCTATGACGTACTGAACAAATCAAGAGTTCAGGGCGAGACAGTGGACGGTGGTGCTCGTGACGCTGACCTTCAAAAACTGCTTAAAGGTGGTAACTTTGGAAAATTGTATGCCCACGCTGTCCTAGAAGTTACGCCCGACTCACCGGAGTTAAGGCACGAAACTAAAGGTTCTTGGACCAAGTTCAATCAATCAGATGACCCCCGAACAGCTCGTAGGCTTTCTGGTTCATTGCAAGGTCACGGTACTGGTTGGTGTACAGCCGGTGAAAGTACCGCTAGTATCCAGCTGCGAGGTGGTGATTTCTACGTGTATTACACGCGTGATGAGGAAGGTAAAGATACTGTTCCGCGTGTAGCAATTCGTATGGAGCAAGGCGAAGTTGCTGAGGTCCGCGGGGTTAATGCCGCACAGGAGCTTGAACATGGAATGGCTGATATTACTGCCGAGCAGCTTAAAGACTTACCTGGCGGAGAAGAGTACATCAAAAAAGCTGAGGATATGAAGCACCTAACCGCAATTGAAAAGAAAATTTCTGCCAATCCTGATGTCGAGCTTAGTGGTGAAGAATTACGATTCTTGTACGAACTGGATCACGAGATCGAAGGCTTTGGCTACGAAGATGACCCACGCATAGGTGAGATCAGAGCCTTACGTGGCGATAGGGACAAACCAGAGTTAGCCCGGATATTACCAGAGGCTATCCGAGAGCAGTTAAAAAGTGCTTTCGCTGCCTATAAAACTGTCGAAGAGGCTCTAGGTGGCCGTACACGCGGTCTGTTCCGCAAGAGTGAAACTGCAATATCGCCAAACGAGCTTGAACATCTATTTGGGCTAAAAGACAAAGAGTGGCAACAAAGCGGTGTTTACGACTATCTAGTAGAACAGCTAATAGAAAATGGTGCCAGGTACAACCTTGTCGTTACCCCTAACATCGAAGCAAGTGAAGCCCAGGTTGTTGCGTTAGCTGAAGCTTTTGGTAAGGATCAGCCATATGAAACCTACGTATATGATGAACTTTATCGAAAAGGTCGCTACACAGGGTCAGAATGGTCCGGTAATAGTGGTAATGCACCAGTTCGACTTAGCCTCATTCCAAGCCGTCGTGACAGCGAGATAAGCGGGCGAAGTGTTGAACAGCAGGTGCAAATGCTAAAAGAGCGACAAACCAATCATCCTGATTTACACGCTAGAGTGCCAAGTTTGCTCGACGCAGTAACCTACTGGTATAGCTTGCGTGCCCAAGGCGACAAACTAGACGATAGCAGCGCATTCGACAAAACATACATTAGACACTTCGACCTTGAGCCAAAATCGGTTGTCGGGTGGCCGCTCGTTCCGGACTCCTACGTGAACTTCGATGGCAAGCCGTACCTGGACGACTCGGATGCCGAGTATGGGCGTGCTGCTCGTCTTGCGGTGGGGTAAAACCTTTAACTTTGGTCCTTTCCTTTCTTCTTTTTCTTTTATCAAACAAACTACTTACGAACCATTATTCGGGGTAAGTAGTCCAAAGGCACGAGTACCTATCGGTGCCCTGAATGGATTGTTGCTTGCATTTGCTTGAAAAGACTTTCATTGAAAGCGGTTCTTTTTATAGCAGTAAGTACATCAAGAACCCTTTACACCCCACGAATCTTCAACGGTAGCGCCATTAAGGGTGCTGAAAAAATAGCGGTCCTTATAGTCTGTGGATTATAAGCGAACAAGATGCCTTGAAGAGTCAACGGTTGACAGGTGGCCGATCGTTCCGAACTCCTACGTGAACAACGATGGCAAGCCGAACCTGAACAACTCGAATGCCGAGAATGAGAATGATGCTCGTCTTGCGGTGTGGTGTATTGGTGTCGGTCTAGTGCACGCTTTTGAGCCAGCCGCCAATCATACGGCGTGCTTCGCTCAGGCGTGCTTGGACTTTGAGTACATTGGTTTCGTTTGCAAGCTTGAGTTCAAGAATGGCTCGCAAGTGTAACGATGTCATTTCGGCGAGGGCATTTGCTTTTAGTAAGTAACTCGCCTTCATAGGCTTAGGAGCGTGTTTTGCTAACAGTAGTTGTTCTAACGTATCAGACCAACATTTGGCGGCCTGCTCACCAAGTGAATAGCGATATTTTTTATCAAGTTTAGTATTTAATTCTAGTAACTTTTTGTAAATCTCAAAGGCGACAGTAATGACAGGTAATTCTTCCATAGATATAAGTTTAGCAAATGTTTGGCGTTCTTATAGAGCGTTTCGGGCAGGCAAAAAACCAAGCCGGGCGATTTTGGAGTTTGAATACGAACTACTCGACAACATTTTAGACTTAGCTCGGTCGTTGCAAGCCGGTACATACAAACACGGTCCGTATGTCCATATGATTGTGAACGATAATAAGAGGCGTGATATTGCCGTTGCTTCGGTACGTGACCGTATAGTGCACCGATTGTTATACGACTATTTAGTGCCAATCTGGGACAAGACTTTTATTTATGATGCTTGGTCATGTAGACAAGATAAAGGTTTGCACGGAGCCATAGATCGGACACAGACATTTATGAGGCAGTATAAAGATGGGTGGTTGTGGCGATCTGACATAACTAAGTTATTTGACTCAGTCGATAAACAAACAATGAAACGGTTGCTTAGGAGGCGAGTAAACGACAAGATTGCTTTACGGCTTTTGGATGAAATTATCGACAGTTACAGCAGTTTTGATAAGGCTAGAGGCATTCCAATCGGTAACCTGACCAGCCAAATCTTAGCCAACGTTTACTTAAATGAGTTTGACCGGTTTATTAAACACAATGCAAAGCCATATGCTTACCTAAGATACGGCGATGACTGGCTTTGCTTTGCGGGTAGCCTGACAAGTCTAGAAAACATACGAGCAGAGGCTAAGGATTTCTTAATAAAGGAACTGTTTCTATCAATTAACTCGCAGGTTGACGTTATAAAACCAGTTCGGACCGGTATCTCCTACCTTGGTGTTGATTTATGGTCCGGTGGCCGTAGACTGGATAAAGAAGCAAAGAATAAAATGAACAATAACTTGAATGCCCGCAACGTAGCCAGCTATAAGTCGTTACTCGCTCATCACCAATCAATAAAGCAAATTCGCCGCTTTGATTGGGGTTTAGTGGATCGTTTTAGCTAGCTTCTCTGTGTATTTGTCTGAGTAACCGCGTTTGCCACGATCGGTAGGGGGCATCTTAAAGGTTAGTTTGAAAGGTATGGTAGCGTCCCAACAATACCGATGGAAAGGGAACTCATTAATAGTATTTTAACAGATTACAGGGTAGAAACAGAACTGCAATTTATCACCAACCTAGAATTAGTCTTTATTCTGTACTGGAATGTTGTGTAACTCACTGCTGTAAGAAACAATGAAGTATATAAACATTGTAAGCCCAAAGAAATACCAGAGGATCTGAAAAGGCCCACTTTGTAGGTGAGTTCCTAGTCTGAGAGCA
>JBGSYV010000064.1:0-8301 GCA_041750695.1 Saccharimonadales bacterium (SeqCode)
AACTATGTTTGCCGAATAATACCACTGCCGTTTGTGATTCGGTAAAAAATAGTCAATTCGCCCAGTTGTTCGGCATAAAAGTAGAAAAGCTTGGCCTAGTGTATTTTATAGTGTTTTTGAGCTGGTTTTTTGGCGGTACGATACTGGCTCAGCAATCAGTCTGGATCGGGGGGTTAGTCGTTTTATCAGTGGTTGGGCTTGGCTCGTCTTTATTTTTTATTGCTGCCCAAATGCAACTTCGGCAGCTATGTGTTCAGTGCATGAATAGCCACGGCACAGTCATTGGTTTGTTTCTATTGCTGACGACTTATTTATTGGTTTGAATGTGAATGTTCGGTAGATTGATTTTTGGCCCGGAAATCTTCTAGGCTGGTTTTTAAAAACGAGAGTACTTTTTGGTGTTCAGGTAAAGTATTGTCAGCATAATAATGGTTAACGCCCATGTAGAATTGGGCAACGTTCAGACAAAATACATCATCAGCATGCTCTTTAATGGCCTGCATGGTAGTAACGCACGCTACCGGTGTTGCAACAATAAAGTTTTTTAGCCGAATTGGCTTGAGCAGTTCCACGAGGGATTCCAGAAGTGGCCCGCTGCTGAAGCCATCAGACACCATGATGATGTTATGATCGTGTAGTTCACTAACTGGGAAAAACTCACTCCCTCCGTACAAGGCATTCATGGTTCGGAATTTTTGAAATTTTTGTTGCTCAATATAACTACGGTATTCAGAATTGAACCCTTCTTGCTGGGACTGAGTTAGCCGTTTGTTGGGTACAAATACGCCATTTTGATCAACATAGCCAACTGGATCGCTTTCGCCGGGCAACGCCACCGCCTCTGTTACCAGCATGGTTATCAGTGCGGGGACCTCTTTAATAATTGGTGCGGCAACCATTACACTACCATCACCCAGTGCTACAATTGCGTTCTTTTGACCTTTATACTTTTCGAGTTTTTTTGCTAGTTCGTTGCCTGCTTCAACACGGTTTTTAAAATAAAGCACCCCAGACCCTTCTTTTTGTTTATCGCTACTAATAGTTATAGCAATAAGCGCCGTTAAACGCTAGTGTTTTGGGTTTACGTCGGCCAAGGAATCAGCAGTCGTATCGATATTTTGGTAAGTTGTTTGTAGTTCGCTTAGGGCAGGCATAACAAAAGTATTCAGCATATAAAGTGGGATTGCTAAAAAAACTAGACCAAGCACCAGATAATTCATTGCTCACTAGTATCTATGAGTAGTCACCTCAATGCAAGCATGAGCAAGAACAGGTTAAAGATTTAGGAGATTTCGAGCGTTTGGTTGATTTTTTCGCGGTCAAAACCGAGGATGCTTACTTCTTCATCGCCCTTTTTGATAATGGTAAATGGTACGCCAAGCTGTCCGCTTTTTTGCATTAGTTCCTCGGCAATTTTTGGGTCTTGATCGGCGTGTTTTTCGGTGTATTCAATGTTTTTAGATTGCAAGTAGCTCTTAAGCATTTTGCAGTATCCGCAGGTCGCGGTGCTATAAATGGTGATATTTGCTGCTGTTGACATGGGTGTGTCCTCCTTATTTATGATGCTTTAAAAACAATTTCAAGTAAATCTTGCACTAATGGGTCATCTTCTTTTAGCCGGTAGCAGATTTTCTGGCCGTGGCGTTTTTTATCAACCATGCCTAGTACCTCGAAGTTGCGGAAATGTTGTGAAACTGCCGATGTTGAAATTGTTAAATTGTTAGCGAGTTCCGATACGCACATTTCATTTTGGCTATTAAGTAACTTAAGTAGCTTAAATCGTGTTCGGTCGCCTAATAATTGCATTGCGTGAATTAATCGTTCTTCCTGGACGTTTAATGCAACTTGTTGATCTATTACTTTCATATTAGTATTTTAGCAACTACTAAATTAAAGTCAATGAATAATAGGCTGGAATATAATTGATTTTTTGATAATATTATTGCATATGAGCAAGATTGAGGCAGTACTATTTGATTGTGACGGTGTTGTGGTAGATTCTGCCGGGTTACAAACACAAGCGGAGCTTACAGCTGTTAGCGTTTTTGCAGAAGAACACGGTCTTTCCCTGCCCGATAGTATTGCGTGGGATCAAATGGTCGGCTGGGGGCGCAGGCAAATAGCCGCACAGATTTTTAATATACAGGATGACTCCGACCTAGCCGACCTCTTTAGGCAGGCTGTGGTTGATAGAAGTGTGGATATTGCAACCGAGGATAATTGCCCGCTCATTCCTGGCGTTCGTAGCTTCACCGGGTACATGGCTACACTTGGCTTTAAGGTTGGGTTGGCTACCTCAAGCAATCGAAGTATATATGATAAATATTGTGCAATAAATCAAATAGATTTTATTCCAAGAGAGCTTACTGTGGCTTTCGGCGAAGCGCAGGATAATAAGCCCAAGCCTGGTCCGTACTTAGAAGTTGCAAGACGTATGAATATAGACCCAAAATGTAGTCTGGTAATTGAAGACTCAGAATCAGGGGTTACGGCGGCTCGGCATGCTGGAGCGACTGTCCTTGCTATCGCCACTACAAAACCGGCGAGCTATCTCCGGCAACGAACAGATGCACATTATGTGGCGCAAGATTTTGAAGAAGCTGCGCATTTTATCCGAACACACCTATAAATAGCATGAGTTGTAGGTTGGTCTGCAGATCAATTTATTGCAAAAACAGAGGTAGTATGCTAGTATTTGCTGTGTTAATCGAGTATCGGGTGGTACATTTATCGGATTGAGTGAACTTGTATGTTCCCATAGTTCAATGGATAGAACACCGGCTTGCGGAGCCGGCAATAGAGGTTCGAATCCTCTTGGGGACACCACGAAAAAAGCTAGGTGTATTGCCTGGCTTTTTTCGTGGTTACAGTTGATGCATTAATTATTATTTAAGCGCGTATGCCGCGTTAGTATTGTTTTGCAGATGATTTAAGTAGAAAAATACACCGTGCTGGGCAGTGTATTTTCATGGATCTGTATAAACTAGTTTGTGTTTGGTCTATAGTTCGGGAATTTCTTGTAGTACTCTTGTGGCTTGGCTGCAGCATCAATGATTGCCCAAGGCCACGCAATGAAACCCCAAAAACCGAATGTTACGATGGAGAGGCCAAAATTAACCCAGAACTTCCATGCATCACGCTTATAGGTGTATAGCCATGTAAATAACGACAAGAACACAGCGAGCAATATAGCAACTGTCTTATCTTTAGGGACAGCCATAGCATTTGCGTCGGCACCCTTAACCCGCACTCCACACTTTACGCATATTTCTGCTTCCTTTTTGATTGGTTCTCCACAACTGTGACAATAGATCTCATCAGCTGCTTTAGTTTTTGGGCTAGCCATTTCGATTAACTCATTAACTCCCTTGTTATATGATTATTAATTTTTATCACGAAAACAGATTAAAATCAATGTAAATGAACCTCATGGGGTGTAGTCCAATAAGGTACATTCTGCGATCTTAAGCTGAATGGCAAGAACATCAGCAGTAGAAAAAGTCGGCAAAAACGTACACCATAACCGAACATAAAAGGTGCTGGGTGTGGAGCCAAAGGTCACAGGTTCAAATTTTGCCATGGTGTACCACGTGCATACCTCACTTCTTGTTGGTGTTTTTGCGTGGTATGTTTGCTAGAGTTGGGTTCTACGACTCAGATGCGAAGTAGCTGGTAGTCGTTGGTCGTAAAGAGAAGGCTCTCGCAAAAGTTTACTTCAAGCAAGCATGAATGGGAAAGTGAAGCCTCAATCTTGCCAGGTGTATCAGGAATAAATAACGTGGTAACGCTGTCGGTGTAAAGTTTTGTCGCTAGCGACGAACTATCATTCCACCCCGTGGATGGTTTCCATGAGTCATTTGACCGTACTGAACTATTCTCCCATCTCTTGGGTTTACAACCATTGTGGGCTTTCGTCGATCGTCCTCACGTGTTTCATTTTCCGTGGGCGCTGCCAGCTCAGGCTCTCCAATTGCGACATTGGCCAATTGTCTTAACTTGTCGTCGTTTACGCGAATTTGGTCGCGTGCGTTCAAACCTTCTAGTCCATTTGGGTCATCGCTTACTACATCGGCAAAGCGCTTGTTGGCATATGCAAGCTCTACGAATTTGTCTGCTTGCTCACCAGTTAAGCCACTGATGTTATGATGTGGTAATTCGGGTTGTGGGGTGCTTGGCTTATTTTCCATAATTTTTATTTCATTTTTTAATATCTTAATATTACTATACATACAAGTATTTGTCAAGTACTATTTTGGTGTTGACCTGTCTAACTGCTCTTAAACGAAGGTTCTAACTTTATTAAGTATTCTGTACCAAATCTTTTCTAGGATGCTCTTTTATACAATGAAGAACATTTTTTATATCATGATAAAGTTACAATTGGATGGAGAGGTGCAGGAGTGGTTGAACTGGACTGTCTCGAAAACAGTTGTGCCGAGCAATCGGCACCGAGGGTTCGAATCCCTCTCTCTCCGCCATGAACCAGGACGGTTCATGGCTCCGCCACACAAGCCAGTGTGCATATGGTTATGCCAAAAGGCTACCTTGATCTGGTGTAAAGAATCTAATTTGTGAAAGGTCCATCCTTTCACAAGAATTCGGAGCAGCATTTTTTCTCGTTACGTTTTTGTTTTTTATTAACACCACTTCCCTGTTTATAGGTTAAGCAAGCAAGTACTCGATTAACTTGTCGAATGTGGTTTAGTTTTGGAGAGTGGTGTTGTTTGTCGGAGGTTCAATTGGTGGATTAACTGGAGGCGCTGGTTGGCTGTCTACTATAACAGGAGTTTCGATGGGTTGATTTTTCTTTATTATTCTTAGAGATGTAATTAATGCAATTACGCCCAGGGCCGAAAATATCGCGCCAATAATCACAAGTATGCCGGACATGGAGGCGAGTGTTATGGATAAAACCTGCTCTGCGGCTATATTTAGGCTTGTATTGTCGCCTGAAGCTACTGAGCCTCCTAAACGCCGCCTATTATATAAAACAGACCGCCCCAGGGCTATAATACAAAGCCCCGCGGTGATCGTCGCCCATGCAAGGTTCCGAAGCCCCTTAATTTTTGAGCTGCTTAGTAGGACAGCCACTACTCCAAGAATGACGGCCAATAACGCTGCAACCCATGGCATAAATTGAGAGCGCTGATAGCCTGTTGAGAGTTCGTTCGATTCTATTGCCTGTGCGATTTCTTGATCAGCAGTAGCATCACCCACTACCTGTTGTGTGTCGGCTATTTCCGTAAGATCAATATTCTTTTGGCTAAATAGCTCGTTGTCGGCCAGCTCTGCCGCCACGGCTACCTGAACAAGTGGTTCAATTGGTACACCTGGTGGGACGCACTCAATCAGGAGTGGATTAGTAGTGGTTGGTTGCAGAAACTGGCTACATTCAGGTAACGATTCAAGCCGTTCGATTAGTGAGGACTCAATATGACCCTTAAATTGCTGTGTTAGCGGTTCAATATTAATTGCGGGAGTATATTCTGGCAATTCGCCCCTTAAGTAGCCGTAGAATTGAGTAATTTCTTCATTTGCTAAGCGTTCTACTGTATCAGTGGTGAGGGTTTTATCGAGTGCAGCTAGGTATAGCTCGTTTTCTTCAAAATCATCAGACGTCACTACGAATTCTCTTATTTTATCGCGCAGGGGCTGGTATATATTCGCCTCTGTTAAGGTGCTCTGGACAAATTCTTGTTTGCCAATGGTTTGGTTTACCATAACAGATGCGCTGAATCCAATTAGAACAGCTGTGTATACAAACAGCGCAAAAACAACGGTGATTTTCTTAAGCATATCCATATTTAGTTTTAGTATACCAGCTACTGGTATAATGCGATCATGCAACCAAGTGTTTTTACTAAAATCATAAACCGCGAGATACCAGCTCATATCATCTACGAAGATGACGATACCATTGCTTTTTTAGATATTCACGGCACTACACCGGGCCATACGTTAGTGGTCCCAAAACGGCAGATCGATCAGCTGTGGGATTTACCAGGTGAAGAGTATCAACGGCTTTTATCAGTAATCAAAAAGATTGCCTTGCACCTCAGGGAAAAGCTCGGGACCACTAGAGTTGGCGTAAAACTCATGGGAGTGGATGCACCCCATGCGCACATCCACTTAATACCATTTACGGACATAACAGAGTATAATAACTCTCCAAGCGATCAGGTTGAGCCTGATCATGCGGCGCTTGCCAAGCAAGCCGAACAATTAGCAATGAAGGAGAACGAATAATGTCAAATATGCTTATCGCTACTCTTTTTAGCCTCGGAGCGGGCACTTGGATATACACAAAAATGATGAACAGAACCGGCGGAAACACCAAAGATTCGCTGGTGGCTTCTGGCGTTTCAGGTATCGCGATTTTTGTGTTTATTTTGATATTTCTTAGCTTTATTGAAGGCTGGTTAGAGTAAGCTTAATCATTCGCTAGCCATTTGGTGCTAGTTTATACTTCCCTTTCGCCATAAAAACTAGTATTATAGGGCGTATATGAGTGAGGTGGGTGTAGAAGTAGCCCTAGGCAAACAATTACAGCACGCGAGACAACAGGCGGGGCTTACACAACAGCAGTTGTGTAACAAGGCTGATTTGTCGTATTCAACACTTGCCAAGATTGAGCGCGGAGCAATCAAAGCCCCATCGATATTTACCATCGAGAGCATTGCCGACGTATTGGGCGTGTCGCTCGATGAATTGGTTGGGCATACTGTTGGGAAGACCACTGGCGGTAAAAAGACCTCTAAAAGCGGCGTTGAGTTTGTGTATTTTGATATTAACGGTTGTTTGGTACGCTTTTTTCACCGGGCGTTCACTGCGCTGGCTCAAGATACTAATACGCCGGCCGAAGTTATCGAATCCACTATGTGGCACTATAACGATGCCGTTTGCAGGGGTGAACTTAGCGTTGCAGATTTTAACGCGATTCTTTCTGATAAGACCGGTCAGCCGAATATCGATTGGATGAACTATTACATCGAGGCAGTCGACCCGATTCCGGCCATGCACGACCTCGTTTTGTGGGCGGCCGAACATTATAAAATTGGGTTGGTGACAAACATAATGCCGGGATTTTTAGACGCGTTGATTGAAAAAGGATTAATACCTGATGTTACGTACGACGCAATCATTGATTCATCCGTTGTACATGCCGTAAAACCGGAAAAAGCCATTTATGAAATCGCCACCAAGCAAGCGGGCGTTGATCCAGGTAAGGTGTTGTTTATAGATGACAGCAGGGGCAATCTCATGGCCGCAGAGCGCCACGGATGGCGAGTTATGTGGTTTGATGGCTATGAGACAAAAGAAAGCGCCGAGCGCATTCAGCAAGCCTTAGAGTTTTAGTAAGAATATAGAATACAGATTATAGAGGCTAGCTACTTGCAAAATGCAAAAAGTAGTTCGCAAGAAGTAGAATGTGCCTCAGTTATGAACCCAGCATATTCTTAAGTATTGGGGTTATGCAATTTGGTCAGTTGAGGCTTCTTGAGGGTGTGTGTCGAGTGGGCTATGTTCTTCTCTCGTTGCTTTCGGTTCAAAGTGCTCATTATATTCATCCAGCGTGAGGTGGCCTAAATCTACTAGTAGACCAAGGTAGGTTTCTTCTCTCGCTGGAGTAAAAGTACGATCACTAACATCGGATTTTGGTAGATCGCCCATCACAACATCGATGATTATTCTTTTTCGTTCTGGCATTTGCAACTATTGTATCACGCAGTAATTTTGTATAACGTATAGCGTATTGAGCGTGTCGTATCCATTTATCTAAAATCTTACGTCTTAAGTTCGTATACCGCATAGAGTATTTAGTATTTCCCTAACTACTTTTTACTTTTTGCATTTTGCAAGTAGCTAGCCTCTATAATCTGTATTCTATCTTCTAAATTCTTACTGCTGGAAGCGGGTTTTGTCGGATTGAAGGGTTTTTAGAGTATCTTCGGCATCTTCTAGCTGTTGTTTGGTTTGCTCAACGATTTTTTGAGGCGCGTTTGCAACGTATTGTTTGTTCGCAAGTCGTTGTTTGAGGTTTTTAACCAGTTTGGTTTGCTCATCGATTTTATTTTATTCACGGCAAAGATAAACACGAAGACTGCTCCTCGTTCCAAATCCTTAATTTTGCACCCGGTTAGACATGATTAGATCTATTTTATGGTTCAGGCAGGATCTGCGTTTGCATGACAATGAGGCGTTGCTCGAGGCTATTCGAAATAGCGACGAGCTCATACCTGTATTTATATTTGATCCTGGACATTTTGTAACCCGCACACCATATCAATCTTCTAAATCAGG
>JBGSYV010000065.1:0-8933 GCA_041750695.1 Saccharimonadales bacterium (SeqCode)
CTCAAAACGACTATTTGAATACCTATTGAGTGTAAAAAATGTCGGCCCAAATGTTGCACTTGCTGTTCTTAATATTGGTAGTGTTGCGGCAGTGAGCAGTGCGATTGCTTCTGGAGAAGTTGCCTATCTGCAAACAGCAAAAGGTGTTGGCAAACGTGCCGCAGAACAAATAATTGTTGAGTTGCGTGACAAATTAGGCGCAAAAGCCACCCTTGATGCTGAGCATATTGTTTCACGTGCCGGGGTCAATATGCAGGATGATGCGCTGCAGGCGCTTGTGAGTCTCGGGTATAGCGAAATAGACGCCCAAACCGCACTAAGCGGGGTTGATAAATCGTTACCAACCGAAGAACGCGTCACTGCGGCATTAAAGGGGGGCGCATAAAATGGCTGTTGAGCGAATTGTGCAAGCTAGTGCCGATACTGACGAACAAGAGTTAGAAATTACGCTTCGACCACAAGATTTCGAAAACTATATTGGTCAGGAGCGAATTAAGCAGAACCTGCAGCTGGCAATCACTGCTGCAAAAAAACGCGGCGAACCGATCGATCATGTCTTGCTTCACGGTCCCCCTGGTCTTGGCAAGACAACACTTGCGAGCGTAATTGCCCATGAAATGGGTGCGCAAATCCGGATTACTTCTGGCCCGGCCATAGAACGAGCCGCTGATTTAGCTAGTTTGTTAACTAATTTACAAGACGGCGATGTATTATTTATTGATGAAATTCACCGCCTGCACCGCAGCGTTGAAGAAGTGCTTTATAGTGCAATGGAGGACTTCAAACTTGATATTATGATCGGCAAAGGGCCAAGCGCTAAAAGCTTACGCCTTGACCTGCCAAAGTTCACTATTATTGGCGCCACCACCCGAACCGGATCATTAGCCGCACCGCTAAGAGATCGCTTTGGGATGATTCACCGGTTAGAATTTTATAATCATGCCGAGATTGCCCAGATTATAAAACGCGCAGCAGGCATATTGGGCATAAAGATTGATGATGAGGCGGCCAATAAACTGTCTTCTAGGGCCAGGTTAACCCCAAGAATTGCCAACCGTCTCTTAAAAAGAGTTCGTGATTATGCAGATGTAAATGGCGATGGATTCATTGATAATGCCATTAGTGAATCAGCCTTGCAGCTTCTGGAGGTTGATGAATTGGGGCTAGATCCAGCCGATCGTCATCTCTTGGAAGTTGTTATAAAAAACTATAATGGCGGGCCAGTTGGTGTTGATACAATTGCTGCCTTAACTGCTGAAGAGCGCAGCACCATTGAGGATTTTCATGAGCCATACCTGATGCAAATTGGGTTGATAGAACGCACCCCACGGGGCAGAAAAATAACACCAAAAGCGTACAAGCATCTTGGCAAAATACCCCAAGCTAAGCCTGAAACCTCCCAGCAGTCACTCGTTGATTAATTAAGCTCGGAAGCAGTTGGTTATTCGCGGAATGGGTTATCGCGTGCTTCTTGGAAGATTGACTGAATTTCGACATTTTTGCTTTCAAGTTGTTCGATAGTTTCAATTGCTTCAAAATCGATGCTCGGCTGACTGATCCCTTCTAGTTTTTCAAGCACTGCCTCATCAGAGGGTTGAGTATTCACGATGGTTTGAATGCGATAAACAATAAACATATAGGCGGCGAGTGCGAGAAGTATGCAAATAAATCCGAGGTAACCCTTTAACTTATTCACCAAGGGGAGTATTTTTGCTGCTATATCGTTTACTTCAAGATTCATGAGTATACTCCAAAATTAGGGTTTTATATAAATATTAATAGTTAACCGGAAGGTGATGAAACCTGATTGTGCACCATCTTCACTACGCGCTGGGTCGATTCGGACTCGTGATACTGATGCGGTGCGACGATTATTCTCGAGACTTTCAAGGAACTGGATAAACTGATTATATTGAATTGGTGCACCATCGGGTGGAAGAATATTCATCTCCAAGCTGTAAACACCAGGGATGTCATCAACTGGTTTTGCCTGTGTTAGCGCTGGATTTTGTGAAGCACCTGAGCTAGGAGTACCGCCTCCGCGACTAGTTGGCTGTGAGCCAAGATTAGAAGCGGGGAAGGTTATGCTGCGAATCGGGATTCCGTTCTCACCTGCGAGCTGGATTATTTCCCTAACAGCACGGGCTTGATCTTTGTCTTGTGGAACAACTGATTTAGCTACGTTTTCAAGCTCTGAATAGGTCTCAATATCGGCTTTGGCCCGAGTAAGTGCCGTTTGTTGCTCCTCGAGCAGCCTATCTTCTAGCCTGAGCTCGGTAAGTGTGTCTGACTGGCTCTGCAACTTATTATTGCCATAGATTAAAATAACTACCGCAAGTACCCCTAGTAAGGCCACAACGCCAATGAGTACAAAGAACATCCGTTTACTATTCATTGCTTGCCTCCACGGATTGATTGAGTAACAGGAATTCATTATCTTCGGCAAACAAGGCACGTAAATTCACGGTACAAGGATAGGTATCATCATCGCCGTCACAGGAAATTGATACGATATCCACCTTTTGGAACAGTTTATTTGATGGATCTTCAAGGTTGACTTGGGTTTGGGTGGCGGTTCGATAGTCTCTAGCCAGACCGATCAGATCAATCCCGCCCTCGATTTCAGCTATTTCGATATTAGATAGCACCGAGCCGGGAGGCATTACCGCACCGACCTGCGGTAAGAGTTTAGAAAACAGTACTTGCCTGGATAATACATCTAAAATGAGGTTAAGATTATTCGAGAGTTCTTCGACCCGTGCTTCAGTTGCTTCTAGCTCGTTCGTTTGTAGTAGTTCACGTTTTTCTGAAACTTCTACGGTGTACTGATTGATCGATTCAGACAAATAGAAATAGCCAGCTCCAAGAAATACCCCAAGCCCCGCAATGATGATTATGATTGCAAAAATCCAATGTGCTAGCTGGGTGTTGTGCCTAGCGAATTCAATTTCGTGTCGTTGGGTGAAGGGTAGGAGGTTGATCATGAAAAAATCTCCCCCGGGTTAATGAGTGCTACACCAGCGACGGTGATATACATTGAGCGCTCTACGTCATTTGGTGGTTGTAGCCGTTTGAATTGTATATTGCCCCATGGGTCACAGGCTCGTACTGGCATCCGGAGGTTATCTATTAGATATTCGCTTAAGCCCGGGATGTTTGATCCGCCGCCAAAAGTTACGGCTTGTTCAATTTTACGGTGGTTTTCAGAGCGTTCTTCGTAGTAGCGAATCATGCGCTTAATTTCTTTAATTAGTTGCTGAAGGACCGGGGATACGGCTTCGGTAATTTCTTTTTGCTTTTTGCTGACACTTAACCCATATTTAACCTTAATGATTTGTGCTTCTTCTTGAGTTACTTTTAGTTTTTCTTGGATGTGCTTGGTGATGTCATCTCCTCCGCCCGGCACCGTTCCAGTAACGGCCAGCGTTTTATCATAAATAGTGATGTCAGTTGATACTGAGCCAAAATCAATCAGAACTGTGGGGACTTTGTTAGCATCGTTGTAACGAAATACTCGGCTGGTAGCGCCGGTTGTTGGTTCCATAACGACCGGTTCAAGGCCAAGGATTTGGGCTAATGACACATACGAGTCAATAATTTTTTTTGGAACAGCTACTACCAGCATATGTGTGTTTTTCTCGGTGCTAAAGGTGGGCATGTAATCGATATATAGTTCATCAAGCGGCACAGGAATATATTGTTCTGCTTCTAGCTTTACGGCTTCGAGCTGATCTTTTTCTGCTAGTTTTGGCAGGGTGAGTATCCTGGTAAAAGTACGAGCAGAAGGTACCGAAAATGCCACACGACGGGTGGTGATTTCTCCAATTAACCCCTCTTTGAACAGAGTATGAATGGTTTTAGCTATGGCTGGATAGTCAACGATTTCTCCGTGTTTGATCGATGCAGGATCAAACTGGGCAACTCCATACCCGATGATACGATGCTTACTCCCATCCTTAGCCAGCTGCATAACTTTGAGGCTACTAAAGCCAATGTCTATGCCAAATAGGGGTCTGTCTTTGTAGAAATAGGTACTATTTATCATGATTTAATATAAGCTTAAGCACTTTACTTTATAGTATAGCAAACAGCCAGTAAGTAGTTAAGGGGTGAAATTAATTTGGAAATCTTTGTTGATAGCTGGATATGGTCCAGGTTGTTTCCCCGGAAGACAAATTAGTGCCAAAGACTACGGTTCCGGCGCCGCTCATATCAACCGTTTGACCAGCCGCTGCACCAACTGATCCGCTGCCAGCTATGGTGACTCGTCCCCAATGGGCGTGGAAGATCATTCCCGGCAGGTTAACGCCGCCACCAACTCGAACGGTTTGAACGTTTTGGGAGTTTCTGAGGTCGTTCCCAGATAAGCTAGTACAGTTTGGGTTACACGCGGCATTTGCCTGGTAGCTCACAAACTGAATGCCGGTTCCTTGATCGTTCGCCACCATCTGGGCTGAGCCGCCTATATTGATTTCTCCGTCCACCAATACTACTGGTCGGTCAGTTCCTACCGTATCTGACACCCGAATAGTCGCAGCTCCTCCAATGGTCAGGTCACCAGTTATGTAAGCATCGCCATTAATCGTTATATCACAGCTGCTGCCGATATTAACATTTCCGTTCAGGCGGAGATTTGCTGGCCAGGTGCGTTGGAATGGCCACTGGTTACATACGTACAAGTTATTGTTACTGTTTGCAGTAGTTTCTACCGCTGCTACGTGTGCGGTTTTATTATATGTTGGTGGGGAAACAGGGTCGGCCACGCAGCCAAGAATTAAGCCGTCGCCCGACGTTCCAGGCTGTATATTACCGCTGGGGTTTGGGCCAGTACTGGTTTGATTGGTGGCGCAGACAGATCCGTAAATGTTCGTGCTCCAAGCCATTGAAATCGGTTGGCCTGTAGTACAAACAACAGGAAAGGTTGGCCCTGGGTTGTTGCCGGTTGGGCAGGATTGATGTGCAACCTGTACGTTGACCGGCTGATCATGGGTACCGATTTTTGACGCCCCGTTTAGGGTGATCGTACCATTAACAAATACATCGGAGTTGGTAATATTTGCACTTCCACCAAGTATTAATCCGCCCGGGCCAGTGTGTACCGCATAACCCTCAGAACTTGTACCAACAGTGGTAACCTGAATGATTCGGGTCCCTTCCACCCGGTCTGGCTTGTTAAAGCGGTGGACCTGGGCGATGACGGTAATATATCGGGAATTTGAATCAGTTGCTTCGACAATCTCGCTGGTATAAAAGCCACGTCCTTGCTCTGGGCTATTGAAGAACTCTTGTTCGCTTGTAAAGCCAGTGAAACTTTCATCTATGTTAAGCTCGTGGAGTGTTTGCTCGATGCCCGCTTCGGCAACCAGTAGAGCATTACTGTTAAATATGTTTCGTTGGGTAAGTGCGTATTGGCTAACGCTGTAGCTTAGGATAGTTACGCCTACCATCACCAAGGCTCCGGCTACGATTATTACTGCTACCACAAACATGCCGCTTTGATTTTTCGCTAATTTTCGGTGTCGTTTGAGCACAAATTTTAGAGGATTAATCATTTCTAAATACCATTCTTGTTACATAGTCAACAGTGACGTCTTCTCCAAATTTACGTTCAGAAAGTTCGATTGCTACTTCAACCGACCGAGCATCGGCAGGGTCTACCACTTCGCCCTGGCTGTTGGAGTAGGTTAGTGAAAATCCGGTGACCTTGTCCATAAGTAGTCTGTCAGCGGGGCATGATTCGGTAACGGCAAATGAGGGGCAGGTGCTGATTGTAGTGTTTCCCTCAACTGGGGCAGCAAGCACTCGTTTGTATAAGACCCCATCATCTAAATAGTAAATGACATTATTTTTTTGGGGAATGTACTGGGATGCATCAGCAAATAAAATCTCACCTGCGTCGTTCTCGGCGGCTGTCGCTAGAATAAGCGTCTGATCATTTGATTCCCAGCTGAAAATATCTGTTTCGCCGGCTGGCCCGAATTCGTCTTCCCAGCGGTTAACTTGTTCTACACCAGCCGACAGGCGAATATCATCATTAATGACATCTAGTGCTAGCTGGGCCTGACCAAGTAAGTTAGCTCGCGAGTTGGTGATCGTATATTGCACCAGGTTACTCACGGCAAAGTTGGTAACCATCAAAACCACAAGTCCAACCACGGACAGGGCAATTACTAGCTCAACAACGGTGTAGCCCTTTGCTTGGTGTAATTTATGGGGCAAAATCATTGGGTTAGTCCAATCACGCCGATTAATGAGCTTAGCTGAACTGTTTGCACCCGATTATTAAAACTATAGGTAATCGTGACATCAGCGCGGCGGATACCCGGCATAGGCTCTGAAATTGCTACGCTTGCGTTTTTATCAAGTGGTAGCGTGTTTGGTAGTTGATCGGTAAATTCGATCGTTTCGCCCGGTATCAATGCATTAAAATTATTGTTTCTAAGCAGTTCAATTTGCCGCATGCCAGCCCTATTCGCAGTTTCGGCATAGTTGGTTCGTTGCTGCGTTTGTTGAATGGTTAAAAATAGCGAACTTAAACTAGTGGCAATAATCCCAAGCAACACAATAGTCACCAAGAGTTCAATTAAGGTAAAGCCGTTTTGTTTTTGGACTAACTTCATGCTAGTGCTTATTATACATGCATCAGAATTTATCAACGAGTACGAATTGTGGGCAAATTAAAAACGAGCCCGGTTGAGCTCGTTTTTAGTATTAGCCGTTACAGACTAGTTAAGGCTATCTCGAACGAATGCATCTTCGTCTTCAAGTGTCGCAGTTAGCGTAAAGCGAACACAGTCGTTGCCTTCTTCGTTGGTACAAGCATCACCTGCTTCGTTTTCAACTTCGTAAGCATATGAACCTGCAGCTGGTGTAGCAACAAGTGTCGCAGCTTCGCCCTGTGGATCTTGTAGTGCGCCGTCTTCAAGACCACGAAGGTTTTCGGTTCTCCAGGTAGCGTCGTTCACTTGGGCTAGTGTTGGGTAAACACCCTGTTGGCCATAGTAGAACTCAAGTTGGCTACGAACAGAGTTAATATCTGCTTCTCTTGCTCGGTTACGTGCGTTTCGTTGGATACCACTAAAAGTTGTGATAACTAGTGTTGCTAAAATTCCGATTACGACAATTACGATTAGAAGCTCGATAATTGTGAAACCGCTTTGTTTACGTGTTAGTGAAGTCATTGGGGACCCACCCTCCTTATTGTTGTTTATTGTATTTGTAGCAAGATCCAAATATCTATGAAATAGAGGATCGCTCGCTGCTTACAATATATAACCTTAAGCTTTACAGAGTCAAGTCTTATTCACCTATATTTTTACTGAGCGAGGCAATGGGGCCCATGACGCTGGCTGCAATGACACCAACAATTGAGCCAAGAATTATAATCATAACTGGTTCGATGATAGAGCTGATTCCGTCAACCGTAGCCGCCACTTCTTCTTCATAAAAGTCAGCGACTTTAACGAGGATTGTATCAATTTGTCCGCTTTCTTCGCCAACTGCTAACATTTGAGAAACAATTGGCGGGAAATAGCTGCTGTTAGCAAGAGATTCAGATAGTTGCTTACCATTTTTGACAGCTTTCGCAGCCTCTTTTAGCTCGGCTTCAATTACCTTATTGCCAATTGCGCCACCGGTAACATCTAACGCCTCCAATACGCCAACGCCAGAAGACATCAAGGAGGCGAAGGTGCGCGAGAATCGTGCAACCGCAACTTTAATAATAATTGTTTTTATAACCGGAATTTTTAGTAGCGTTCGGTGTAAGTTGTATTTACCTTTTGGTGTTTTCACATAAACCCTAAACCCAATAACCATGCCAACTAGTGCTATAGCCATTAAAATAGCGTTTTGTTGCATGAATTCACTGAGCGATAGCATGACTTCTGTATAAATTGGCAACCGGGCGTCCTCCCCGCCAAGATCTTTAATAATTGCGCCAAGCTGGGGAATAATAAAAATCATGATACCAAAGAACGCTAACACCGTTACTGTAAGAATGACAATCGGATAAACCATAGCGCTTTTGACGCGTTTTCTCATACTGGAATCGCGCTCTATTTGTAATGCCAGCCGTTTTAATATTTCATCTAAAATTCCGCCGGATTCACCAGCCCGAACCATGTTTACGTATACATCAGAGAACACGCTGGGATGTTTGGCAAAAGCATCCGCCAGCGGAGCGCCGCCCTCTACGTCTTTACTAACTGCAGTAAGTACCCCCTGAAAGAACTTGCTTTTTGCTTGTTCTTGCAAAGTGGTCAAAGCTCGAATAAGCGGCACGCCCGCACTAACCATGGTTGATAATTGACGGGTAAAAATTGCCAGGTCTTTTAATTTCACTTTTTTGCCAAAACCTAGCTGAAAACGGGACCGGCCGCGGGTTCCTGCCACTTTAATTACTAATGGTTGTGCACCTTGTTTTCGCAGTGAATCAAGCAGAGATTGTTTGCTGGCAGCCTCGGCGGAGCCGTGGATTGTTTTGCCGTTTTTGGTGGCGGTGTAGGTAAAGTTAGGCATGGTTTACTGGGTGGTTACTCGTAAAATTTCTTCTATTGAGGTTTGGCCACGGAGCGATTTTATAAAACCGTCAATTTGCATGGTGACCATGCCATTTTTTATTGCTGATTCTTGGAGCAGTTCACTACGGGAGTTGCTAACAATTAATTTTTGGATATCAGTGTTGTTTTCTAGTACTTCGTAAATGCCCATCCGTCCCTTATAGCCCGTATGGTTGCAGTTTGAACAACCGCCATCGTGTGCTTTCCAGAGCTTGGTAATTTTTGATTCGGTGGTGGCAAGTTCGGTAGTGTTTTCTTGACTCTTCTTGCTGGTATTTGTCTTACCGAGCCCTGCTTCTAGCGCCATTTTTTCTAGCTCGTGAACGTGTTTCATAGTAGCGCTATCGGTGAGGTTGAACACTTCACCAAGTT
>JBGSYV010000066.1:0-3405 GCA_041750695.1 Saccharimonadales bacterium (SeqCode)
TTCATTCATGATTTCAAAATAGTCACGGCTATCTGCAATAGCTTTTTGAGTATTTTCAACCAAATAACTAATGGTGAATATCGGAATCCGAATCTGCATAGCATAAAGAAGCAGCATGACTGCCTCACCTGCGGTGAAATTTCCTTGTGCCGCCTGGATGAATATCAACAAATACACCCCGAGAAAAATTACATTTAAAATCAGCCGGCGTTGCATATCACGGACATGCCATAGCCGGGACTGCGGCGTTGTGGTGTCTACCATTTTCCCGTACTGCTTGTTAAAAAAACGGAGTTCTCTTTTTTCTTGTAAAAAGCTTTTTACTACTTTTACTTGGCTGATTGATTCCGCAAATCTACCAGTGGCGATATCCCAGTGCTTGTTAATTTTCTGCGCAAATACCATCCATT
Source organism: Saccharimonadales bacterium (SeqCode) (assembly GCA_041750695.1). Lineage (GTDB taxonomy): Bacteria > Patescibacteriota > Saccharimonadia > Saccharimonadales > JAGQNJ01 > JBGSYV01. The sequence continues at coordinate 411 of JBGSYV010000066.1, forward strand.
TTTTACTGGTTTTAACAGTCATAAGGATATAAATCGGATACAGTAAAAAAAGTAAAAGCGCTATTTGCCAACTAAAGTAGGCGATCACTCCCAAAGATAAAACTGTGCTGAACAAGAACTGTAAAAAGTTATTGCTCCACATATGCATAAACGAGCTAATCTGAGAAATTGATCGATTCAAGCGATTGATGATTTTCCCAGAAAGCTCCTGATCAAAATACTGTTGAGAAAGACTCAAGACATGTTTATAGTAGCGCGACGACAGAATCTTCTGCACTCTCACCTGCATCAAGTCACCGAAATATCCATTAATATTGTTAATAACCGTTGCTGCAACATCAAGTGCAAATATTGCAAGAACAATCCAAACCACCTGCCGTAAATTTGATTCACCAGAAACACGAATCTCGTCTATTGCAAGACCGCTTAAAAACGGTTGGAGAAGCCCCAGGCCTGCCACAACCACGCTAAGTATGCTTACCGTTACATAAAACGGCCACAATTGTTTAGTAAATGATAATATTCGCCAAATCTGCTTCACTTAGAAACCCAGTATACCGCTATATCTCCCGCCAAAGAAGCGTCAAATTATAAGATTCTATTTATCTTTGGGTAACTGCTCGAACCATGACATTAGTCAGTGCAGCGATAATAAAAATTACCCCACTGTAAAAACCAAGTTCAGCATACAGTTCAATTTTGTATCCCTCTGATGGGTTCAGTACAAAATAGCGAATTGCCGCCAGGGTATACGTTGCGATCGCAATAGTGGCCGTAGCCATAACAGCTGTTCGGGACCATAGCGCTGCTGCGGTTATTATTGGCAAGGCATATAGAATCACCCCGCGACTCGCCATTCCACGTTGTGTATAAATACTAAACGTTGCAAAAGCAATTCCTAGCAAGACAAGTGCGAGCAGCAGCAGTTTATAGTAATAAGGGTTGTTGCTGTTTCGCCGCGCCAAAAACCAAACTACGGCATTAACACCAAGGAGTGTTGCGGCCATTTCCCAGCGCTGCAATAAAACATCAGGTGTTATCAAGTTCCAAGCATCAGACGCTACAATAATCAATGCATATAAACCAGAAAGTAAAAAATAAATCCGGCTAAGTCGAACAATGCTCGTTTGCAACGTTAATGTTTGGTTGTTTTTTGTTTGTTTATTTTTCGCCATCACTATAGTGTTATTCAAACACAACTCCTGCTTTGAAACAAGTTAAATTAATACTAAATGCAAGATTATAGTAGCCCGGCTGCAAGATTATAGTAGCCCGGCATCGTTTGTCATAAACACCGATGCTATTGCGCCGTCAGCAAAATCAAAAACCACTACATAGTTATTTACTGATCTGCCAACATATGATGACTGCGTGAAATATTCCGAATAATCACCAGACTGGTACTGCGTGATTTCATCAGCGCTTAACGCAAAGTCCCATGGTCCTTCACCGCCGGCAAGATAAGCCATTGCTTCTACCGCTTCTACAGGACTAACTTCACCGAGCCCCTCTGAGGCAGCTAAAATTATGGTTACAGGATTATTCATGTATCCCTCTAGGGCAGCGTGGTTATTTGTATCGATAGCCCCGCGAATACTTGCAAGAACTGCTTCGCTTGCTGCTTGATCGGACGTCTCTTCCTCCACTGGCTCGACATTTAAAATCTGAGCTTGCAGGGCGGCGTTTTCGCGTTCCAACTCAAGAATGCGCGCTTCGCTCTGACGCTTAAGCTCACTTTGCTGCTGGTAATACCACCAACTGCCATATCCCAAACCGCCGAGTAACAAGACGGCCAGTACTATGGTTAGAATTTTTTTGAGGCGACCGGTTTTAGATGAGTGTGGCTGGTTCATATCTTTATCTGATGTTTGCGGTGCTGATTGCATCGTAGGTTGTGGTTGTTGCTTTATACGAACATCTTCGTCTACAGCTTGTTTGAGATCAAAATCCATACACCCATTCTCGTTTATTTATACCCTGATTGTAGCACAGCCAGATGAAAATGGTTTTGTTTATCGTCAGTGTAGTGGTGTTTAATATTACTATGACATCTCAAACCACATCAGGCGAATATTTTGACCCAGGTTTTTGCCCAGACATTTACTCCGAGGGACAAGAACTAGCAGCCCACTACCAGAGACTGGTGGAGGACCTAGGCATATATGGTTGTGCAACTCCTGTTAGCAGCAACTTGCCGCAAAGAGCCGCGTCATGGATTGGCATAATAACTAGTAACGAGCTCCTTCCGGTTTTAACCGTAGCCCAACCCATGAATAGCGAGCAGACCGAATACTCCGCAGAATTTTGTTGGTTTTATGGAGTTATTGATAGACAGGAGCTCGTATATGAAAACCTATTTGCCCTTGCTGCCGACAGGTCAACATATAACGCCCCCGGTAAGGAGGCGGCGATTGATGGACTGTTAGCAATACTGCCGCCTCGTATAATCCAAATAGAAAAACGACTCCACTATGGACGGCGACCTTAGTTTGAAGTTACATATGTTGATCGTAAACTAAAACTGAAGCGGGGTGAAATCAGTATGTTCATCATACACATCAATCTTTTCTTTTGACTTCAGCCACCCAACCACCGCATAAGTTAGTGGCGTGAGTGCAGCCTCAATTAGTACCTTTGCGATGTAAATGGTGGCTATTAAATTCAAAAGTTCACCGGTGCTTATCACGCCGTAAAATGCAATGAATGCGAACACTGCTGTATCAATCGCCTGACCAAAAATGGTTGAGCCAATGGTCCGAAACCATAAAAACTTACCTTTAGTGAGAACCTTGATTTTTGCAAGTATAAAAGAATTAACAAACGAACCGAGTACATACGCACAGATGCTAGCGAAAACTATCCGTGGCACAAAACCGAGAATCTGTTCATAGGCAACTTGATACTCCCAACCATCCGCTGGCGGCAAATGCATCACCACGAGCAAAGTAATGCTTGTTAGAATCAACGCCAAAAAGCCATCCCAAATTGCAGACAA
>JBGSYV010000067.1:0-2322 GCA_041750695.1 Saccharimonadales bacterium (SeqCode)
TTTATTAGCTGAAATCGAGCTTTTTGACCGCCGCTGAGCCTATTAATCGGGGCATCCCCGTCAGTCGCAGGGTTAAACAGGTAATCACTCAGTAACTGCCGCACCTTGGTTTCGCCGATTTTCACCCCTTTTGCCATAAAAGATTGTTCAATCGCTGCCTTTAGCGTCATTGGCAAATACTCCGCAGCAATTTCTTGTTCATAAATGCCAATTTTTATTTCTGGCTCAACACTAACCGTGCCACTAAACAGCGTGCTGGGCAGTGGTTGACCCTCAGCCCGTGCAACTAACGCGTTCAAAAGAGTCGACTTACCAGCGCCGTTGCGCCCATGCAATCGTAGTCGATCACCATCTCTGATCTGCCATGATATGCCTTCAAATAGTGGCGTATTGCCGTAGCCAAGCGATAAATTATCCACCTCTGCCAGCAGCTGCACACTAGAATCTTTGACCGAATTTGTCTGCACCCGAATATTCTTAGCCTTGTGCTTTTGGTAGGCAGTACTCATTTTTTCATTTAAATCGCCAACTGAATCCCGATCAATCCAAAACGAGGGTGCCGCTTGGCCGTCTAGCTTTGCTAGATCTGCACGGGCTTTCATTTCCTGACCCTTAAACCGTTTAATGGTGCCCGGGTCGCGGGAACGCTCTTTTAGCCGCTGAAATCGCACGATATTATCACGAAGGTTACTTATCCGGCGCTGTTGTACGCCATATTCGTTTACCTGAGATACCGTTTTTGAAGCGTTAATCCGTAAATAATCATCATAGTTTCCTGGAAAACTGAGCGCCTCACCGTCACGGATTTCAATAATCCGATCCACTGCCCGGAGTACGTCCCTATCATGGCTAATAACAATTATGGCTTCGTCCGCTCCCTTGAACCACTTGATGAATGCCCGCTTGGCAACGTAATCCATATGGTTGGTTGGCTCATCAATTAACGCGAGATCAGCCCGAGACCGCTGCACTTTCACTAGCTCTACCAGCCGCTTTTGCCCACCACTCAAGTTTTTAAGTGGCAAATTAGCCTGTGATTCGGTTATTTGATATGCGGCGAGGGCATTAATGATATCGCCCTCTACCTCAAAAAATCCTAACTGGCTAAAACGATCAAGGGCATCTGCATAGGTTTGCATTTTGGTCTTGCTCTGGGCCATCGTGGCTGGATAGGTATCAATGATGTGTTTGAGCCTTGCATAGTCCGGTAAATCCTGCAGGACGTATTCTAAAACGGTGTGCTCATCATACCCATGGTGCTCCTGGCGGCTGCCAACCATGATGGTGCCTCGCTTCAGTTTAATATCACCATCAAAATCGGTGTCTTCACCAGTAAGCATGTGTAGCAATGTTGTTTTACCGGTGCCGTTACGGCCAACGAGGCCAACTTTTTCGCGCGGGTGAACCTCAAATTGTAAATTCTCATACAGAATATTATCCCCAAAGGATTTTTCTGCAATCGAAACTTTAATAATCATGCTGTTGAACTTTCTTTTGATCGCTTAAGACGGTGGTATTTCGGGAATACTGCTTGAAGACGAGGCTGTTATTATCTGTTAATCATACCATTAATCAGAGTTTCTGGTGAAATGTCGCCTATTTGGTGGGCATCTTTGATGTCAAACCGGCCGACCTGAGTGCGACGAAGACCACTCATATAGGCGCCGATGCCGAGCTTCTCGCCGATGTCTCGAGCCAGCGAACGAATATAAGTGCCCGATGAAACATGTACGGTAAACTTCACGACTGGCAAGTGCATTTCTGTAATCTGTAGACTGTGTACTGTAACCTGTCTTGGCTTTAATTCCACCTCCTTGCCTTCTCGGGCTAGCTTATAGGCACGCTTGCCGTTTACCTTTATCGCGCTGAATGCTGGTGGTACCTGCTGGATTTCACCAACGAAACTCAAAATTACTTGCTTGATTTCATCCTCTTGGGGTAGCGAACTGTTATTAGTTGTAATTTCACCCTCTGCATCATCGGTCGAGCTCGTTTTCCCAAGCGTAACCTCAACTTCGTATGTTTTATCGAGTTTTGAGTAGTCGGCCGCTTTTTTACAGTAACTGCCAATTAAAATGGTCAGTAAACCAGTTGCTAAAGGATCTAGTGTACCGGCGTGACCAACTTTAGGCTTTTTCTGTCCAGTAGCTTGTTTAACCTGGCCCCGGACCTTAGCCACCACATCAAATGAGGTCCAACCCCTTGGTTTATCAATTAAAAGTATGCCGTTCACTGGTGAATATTAATCTCTTTGGGCCAAACGATCAACAACTAAGGTTGCCAACACGGCCTGCCGGTTATCGGTAGGAAGATTCTCAATTG
>JBGSYV010000068.1:0-4121 GCA_041750695.1 Saccharimonadales bacterium (SeqCode)
CGCCCGTATAGCAGCCATCAAAATCCCTCGGATTTTTGACCACGTCAGTGATGTTTATATCGAACTTCTTAGCAAATTCATGGTCGCGCTCATCGTGGGCAGGGACTGCCATGATTGCGCCTGTTCCGTATCCATACAACACATAATCGGCCACCCAGATCGGTGCTTCTGCATTGTTTACCGGATTTATCGCATAGGCACCAGTGAATACGCCAGTTTTTGGCCGATCGGTATCTTGGCGCTCAATATCGCTCTTTGCCTGAGACTGCTTAATATAATCTTCAACCTCTTTTGATTGTTCTGGGGTAGTAATTTGCTTAACAATCGGGTGCTCAGGAGCCAATACCATGAACGTTGCTCCAAATAATGTATCGGGCCGGGTAGTAAAGACTTTGATAGAACCTTCTGTTTTTTGTTTTTCTTTTGAATTCTTTATTCTAAACTCTATTTCCGCACCCTTACTTTTACCAATCCAGTTTATTTGCTGATCGGCAATGCGGCTTGGATAATCTACCCTTTGTAAACCCTCAATTAATCGATCTGCATAGTCGGTAATCCTTAACATCCATTGATTCAACGTTTTCTTTTCTACTGGAGTATCACACCGTTCATGACGCCCATTGACCACTTCTTCGTTGGCTAGACCGGTCTTACACTTCGGGCACCAATTAATATCAATTTCATCCTGATATGCTAGTCCTGCTTTAAAAAACTGCAGAAACAACCACTGGGTCCATTTGTAGTAACTTGGGTCTGTGGTGTTGAAACTCCGGTCCCAGTCGATGCTATAACCCAAGCTTTCAAATTGTTTTTGAAAATTACCAACATTTTGCGCGGTAGCTTTTTGTGGGGCGATCTTATTCTTAATAGCAAAGTTCTCGGTAGGCAAACCAAATGCATCATAGCCCATTGGGTACAAAACGTTATGCCCGGTCATCCGCTTGTAACGCGCTATGACGTCACCTAGCGTGTACTCGCGCACATGGCCCAAATGAAGACCGTCTCCGGAAGGATACGGGAATTCAGTAAGCATGACGTACTTGGGACGCGAATCAAAATCGACGGCTTGATACAGTTTATCGACAGCCCACGATTTTTGCCATTTTGGCTCAATGTCTTTTGGATTGTATCGTTTCATATGCGGTCATTATAACGAAGAAGGAGCCCGAAAACCAAAAGCTTCTTTAATAGTCGGGGTTAACGGCCATATGTAGGCAAGCATTTGCCGTGCCCATGTTCTCTGGTACCAAGTTGATAATCTCGTCCCTATGCATTGATTCGGCGGCCAATATGGCGGCGTCAGTAAATCTTGGATCATACCGATCATCTATGAAAGTAGGTTCAGTAGGACCTCCGTGACGTTTGGCGAGTTCTTGGGCTATAGCAATTTGCCCCTTCCTCCTGTCGGGATGAGTATGAGAAACGACATTTCCTCTCTCGTCAATCCGGTAATATCCACTTGCATCAAAATCCAGTGCATTGCCGGTGCAGTGTGTACTGTCAGGAGACGCAAGTCTTCCAGCATCTACGATTCTATCTTGGTATTGCTGAGTCCTTACGGCAGACGTTAATGCTAAAACCTCCTCAGTCGTTTGCACCCGAAAGTCCTCTCTCAAAACTACCCGCCAACGGCTCATGAACTCGTTCGCCATCCTCACGGCCTTGGGTGTCGCAAACCGCCAGAAGCCTTCGATACCCGATTCGAACCGAGCGATCAAACGATAGTCATCACCATGATCGATTTCTACAAGCCCCCCATTTGCTATAGCTTCATCAAGATCAGATGTGTCATGAAGACGAGAAGCAGCACCATACCACTCCCGTTCACGTGCCAGTTTAGCCTCAATACCAGCCCTTTCTATCTGAGAAGGTCTGGCAAGAACTGGAACCAATTGCTGCTGAGTGGTTGTAGTCGTCATCATATCAAAATTGTTTTAGATAATTCGTTGCAAAAGTAGTGTTTGTAGATTGTTTTGCGTTATAGCGCTCTAGGGCATAATCAACAAGTTTAGTAACGAGATCTACATTTGAAACACCAGCTTTGTTCCAGTTGTGACTATACAGGCCCCCGGGCAATGGGTTAACCTCATTAAAGTAAACTTTTTCTGCTTTTGTATCAATGAGCATGTCTATCCTAGCAATTCCGGAACAACCAATAGCCCTATACGAATCAATGCCCACATTTTCGGCCTTTTTATACAACTCTTTGGGCAAGTCAGCTGGAATCTTACTATAGCCTTGTGCGCCGTGTTCACCGCCCTTTTTCCCACCTCCTTTTTTACCACCTTGCATATACTTTGTCTCAAAGTCAAAGAAATCTTCAGATTTAGTCAAAGGCTGTTCAAGTAGCGCCGGCACAGGATTGTCATTGCCTATAATTGGCAGCGTAACTTCAATCAGGTTATCAACCGCCTCTTCAACCAGTGCCAGATCATCGTAATGTAACGCAACTTCAATTGCATTTATTAATCCCGATTTATCAGTCACCCGACTTATACCAATACTCGAACCAAGATGTGCGGGCTTAACAAAAACTGGATAGCTCAGAGTTTTATTGATATCGTCAACAATCGCCGTCATATTGGAAGCAAATTCATTTTTTGAAAAATGAACAAACTTTGGCGTATCAATGTTATTTGAAAGTACTATTTGCTTTGACAACACCTTATCCATGGCGATTGCACTAGCACTTAGCCCGCAGCCCACATATGGCACGTTCGCCATTTCTAGTAGCCCCATTAACGCACCGTCCTCGCCGTTCGTGCCGTGCATCGCCGGGAACACAACATCAATTTTTTTATACATTTTTCTACCAGCAAACTGACTAGACTTAACAAGCACCAGCCCGTCGTCGAATGAAATATGAACTTTTGGTGCCTTTTTTATAAAATCTTCAATGCCGCCACTCTGGAAAAGTTCAATGTTTTTCAGCTTCTGGTCCCAATACCACGATCCATCTTTAGCTATATAAACAGGTTCTACTTTAAATTTCTTTGTTAGTTCAAGGGGCTTGATCACACTTGCGATCGCTGTAACAATTGAAACGTCATGCTCTGTTGATCGGCCGCCAAATAATACTGCTATTGTTTTCATAGCTCAATAATATCAATTATTATGTACAATTAAAAGCGATTAATTGTAATTATCTGTCCAGTCGTTCTGCATCAACACTACATCACCTGCGGCAACAAAATGTTCTATATTCATATAAAAATTCAGTGGATCATCAATAATCTCAAGTTTTCCGCTATACTCTAGCTCTCTCAAGCCATTCTCTATAAATGATGTAGCGCTGTTTTTCATAAGTACAACTTTATCAACCCCAGCTTTTGCGATGCTTCTGCCTAGCTCGACATGAACCGCTTCGGTCTCAACCCCTTGATCGACAAGGCCGGGAGTAACATAGACTTTCTTCTTTGCGGGCAACTCTTTCAACAGTGCCAGCCCAGCTTTCATGCCTTCAATGTTCCCGTTATATGTATCGTCCAAAATCCATGCACCATTCGTCTGTCGAGCCTGCATTCGGTGCTCAAAAGGTTTTGTTTTTGCAATACCTTGTTCTATCTGTTCATTAGTAAGCCCAATTTCTTTGGCTATCGCAGCCACAAAAGCAAGCGGACCAACCTGATGCCGGCCGAGCAAACCACTACGCAATTTCATGACATTCTTCCCTTGTTTCATTGTGAACGAAACGCCCTCAATTGCTACCGTGATGTCTCGGACCTCCCAGCCAAGTGCATTCTTATCAGAGTAGGTAAGAAACTCTTCCTGAATACGTTTTTCAGCGTAAGAAGAGTTCGCATTTACATAAACCCGGCTTGGCTCAACAAATTCTGCGACAGAAAAAATATCTTCTGCAGCCGCGTTTAAATCCGGATAGTGATCCAGATGAGCCGGTGCAACGCCCGTAATAACTGCACGATTTGGGTGTGTTGTCTTTGAAAAATTCGCTACATCGCCCGGCGCTGACTCGCCGTATTCAATAATGACTACATCCTCATCACCCTGAAGTTTTTCCGCAAAAAAGGCATGTGAAATAGCCACGTTTTTATTTGCAGGAGTTGCCGCAACCTTTTTACCCTCACTAAGAACGGTTTTCAAAAGCTCCTTCATGCTCGTTT
>JBGSYV010000069.1:0-4143 GCA_041750695.1 Saccharimonadales bacterium (SeqCode)
CGATAGATGTCGATAAGTGTACCAAGCCGGCGATAAAATAAGCTTTAAGTGCTATTTTTTCTGGCAATCGCTCGATTGTGGGTTATGACGTCAAAGCCTCGCTTCAGGTACTGTTAGAGCTCGGAGTTGCCTTGCCGCCAGTTAAGCACGATGTATTTATTGGGGCCTTTTTACTTAATAGTTTGCGCCGTGAACAAACGTTAACTGAACTCGTTGAGGCAGAGTTACAACTTGAAGTAGCGCTGGACGATCTCGCGACTGAAGAGTTTATTGAGCGTGCTGGCGAGATGACAAAAGCGGTGTGGCTACTGCACGAGAAACAAACTAAGGAGTTGCACGAAATCCCAAAGCTATCCAAGCTTGCTAAAGAGATTGAATGGCCAGTTATCCCTGTCCTGGCGCGGATGGAATACGAGGGAATTGCACTCAATACCCAATATCTAAAGGACTTTTCTGAACAAATAAATGATACAATTAGCGATTTGCAGCAGCAGATATATGGCTTTGCCGATCAAGAGTTTAACATTGCCTCGCCAAGCCAATTAGCAGATGTTTTGTTTGAGAAAATGGGTCTAAAAACTCAAGGCATAAAAAAGGGCAAGACCGGCTATTCCACTGCAGCTAGCGAGCTTGTGAAGTTGCGTCACCAGCATCCAATCATCGATTTAATCAGTCAATTCAGAGAGGTCACAAAACTTAAGAATACCTACGTTGATACGCTGCCGCTGCTTGTTGATGAAAACTCTCGGCTGCATACGACCTTTAATCTGACAATTGCACAAACGGGTAGGCTGAGCAGTACCGATCCAAACCTCCAAAATATTCCAGTCCGCACTGAGCTTGGCAAACATATTCGTACTGCGTTTGTGGCTGGCGACAAAAATGTTCTAGTGAGCGCTGATTATTCGCAATTCGAGCTTCGATTAGCCGCAGCATTATCTGAAGATGAGGATATGATCGGACTATTTAACAGAGGAACCGATATCCACACTGCCACTGCAGCCCAGGTCTATGAGCGCAGCCCAGAGGATGTTACAAAAACTCAGCGTTATAACGCTAAAGCCATTAATTTTGGGGTGATGTATGGCATGAGCCCGCACGGACTAAGCGTTGCTACTGGAATGACTCGTGACCAAGCTCAGTTGTTTATTGATAAGTATTTTGAGCTTAGAAAACCACTTCTTGAGTACTTGAACGGGCTCAAAGACCAGGCTCGAACTGAGGGTTATGTTGAGACACTGTTTGGGCGCCGCCGACCTATGCCAGATATTCAGTCTAGCAATTTCATGGTACGTGCTGCTGCTGAACGCGCCGCAATGAATATGCCAATTCAAGGGACAGAGGCCGATTTAATGAAGCTAGCCATGATAGAAGTTGATAAAAAGTTAGCAAAAACTAATGCTAAACAGCTGCTTCAAATCCACGACTCAATACTAGTAGAGTGCCCTGAATCTGAATCACAAAACGTTGCAAAAATCTTAAAAGAAACTATGGAAAATATCTATACACTTCCTGTTAAATTAGACGTTGATGTAACAATCGGCCAAAACTGGGGTGAGCTATGAAAGACTTTGTTTTTGTAACCGGCAATCAAGATAAAATAACAATGCTTGAGAAGTTTTTGGGCACGACAATAAAAACTCACGAACTTGATTTAGCTGAAATCCAATCGCTGGATATTTATGAAGTAGCTGAGCAAAAAGCTCGTGACGCTTATAAAATTTTGAAAAAACCAGTTCTAATTGATGATGTTTCGTTGGAGATCCATGCGCTAAAAGGCCTGCCCGGGCCATTTGTTAAGTTTTTCTTACAATCGGTTGGTCCGGCGGGGATTTGTAATATGGCTGGGCTGAAAGCAGATCGATCAGCTACCGCGCGGATAGTTTTTGGCTATTTTGATGGGGCACAATACCACTGCATTGACGGCGTAATTGAAGGATCGATCGCAGCAAAGCCAAAAGGTGATACAACAAAACTAACACAAATGGGTTGGAACCCAATTTTTATTCCCAACGGCCAGACTAAAACAATTGCCCAGATGGATGAAGACGATTTATTGCACCATACTCCACGTGGTCAAGCAATTCCAAAACTTAAAGATTTTCTAAATTCTGACGAGTAGTTTCCTGAGAAACCAAAGTGACAACATTTTAGCCTAAAAGGCAGCAAAAATATCATGAAAGCAGGGCAGACGCTTGTAATTACGCTAATGCTATGCTATAATATATCTTATGACACAAGATCACGAAGGCGCAATGCGTGCAATCGGCGAAGCCAACAGAACACCAGAATTCAAACAGCATCGATCCAATTTGGTTAACTTAGCTGTTGAAATTGCTGAAATGTATCAGCTAGGCATGGTAAATACTTTTGGTAATTACACAGTAAAGTCATTAGCAAATGACAAGGGGTTACGGGTCGAAGCAAGCTTAAACGAGGGAAATGATCTCGGTAGGCGAAGCGTCACCATTAATCCGCTGGCTGTAGATTATTACGAACGGACTTTAAGCGATGATGAGGAAAAGCCATATAGCTTTGCTGGACAACTGGATCATTTAGTGACTTATGATGAGGAACTTTTTAATGGAAAAACAAGAGAGTTTGAGCGAACTGGCTGGACTGTGAATGGCGATGGATCGGTTCATCGTTTATCGTATGAATATGACGAACAAGGTAAACGGATTAACTCATCCCGGGCAACGAATGATCATGCGGATTTAGAAGCAGCGATTACCTTTCTAGAAACGGTTAAATCGAATATTCAATCCCTAGAAATAGAATAGTGCAAACAAGGTAAAGTGACGGCTCAGACCATTGTGTTAATTGGCAAAATATGCTAATATAGTAGTGTTTATGGATAATTTTAGGCGAGTTGTTGTCGGGATCGTGGTTATGGTTTTGTTTATCATTGCCATTCTTTTTTTGCTGCTTGTGCCTTGGGGCCGGCAAGTGGAAGATGTTTTTGACCCGAATGATCCGAATAACCTCTTACAATATTCTGATTCTAATGTTCAGTTTCGGATGGTTACCCGCGGCGCGATTATTGGAAACGCAGAGCATCGTCAGTCGGAGATCATCGTCGGTCGTGATCGAACAACGATGACTGTTTACAGCGGCTATCAGGATAGAATTTTACGCAGTGAATCGTATAGCAACAACCCAGAGGCCTATGCTGATTTCTTAGGCGCCTTGATGAACAGTGATTTTACTGCTAAAAAACCGGCACCGCTTGATGTAGAGGTGGTAGGTGCCTGTCCGCGCCGGCTTCAATATTTCTTTGAGATTATTGATGGCGATGAAGTCCTTCATGAATCTTGGGCCACGCAGTGTTCAAGAAGCCTCGGCACATTTGACGGGAAAACAACTGATACACTCTGGCTGTTCAGAAATCAGATTACTGATTACCGAGATCTTGTTCGCGGCATGAACCTAAATTAATTTGGACTTGCCAATTCCGGGTAGCGCTATACAGTAGAGTTATGGCTATTAAGGCGATTATCTTTGATTATTTTGGCGTAGTGAGCTCAGATCAGTATTGGCAGCTTGTAAAACGCGATAAAAACGTGCGATCAGATTTTGGCGATCTTGCAGATAGTGTGAACACCGGTGAAATTACGTGGGGGCAGTTCGTAAAAACAGTATCCAAAAAGATTAATAAACCAGAGTCAGAAATTCAGCAGCTCTATGAAAACGAGCGGCTCGACCCGCGGCTTATTGACTATATTGCCAGCCTTCGCCCAAAGTATAAAACCGCGCTGCTTACCAACGCTCACCATGATTTTCTAGATCCGTTAATAAAAAAGGCTCATCTGCATGAAGTGTTTGATGAGATTATTATTTCTTCCCAAACAGGGTTTATTAAACCAGAGCCAGGAATCTACATTCACGCCCTGCAAAAGTTACAGATTCTACCCCAGGAAGCAGTATTTATCGATGATATCGCTCGCAATGTTGATGGTGCGAGCGCCGTGGGGCTAGAATCTATTTTGTATACCGATTTTGATGATTTTAAGGTGAAAATCCAGGAAATCTTGTAAATATTAACCACTAATGTTTAAAAAAATGACAGCACAGTGTATAATTAAAAGCGTAAATTAAAAATAAAAACTATGACAATTCAAGATTATTCTTCCACACCGACCA
>JBGSYV010000070.1:0-6216 GCA_041750695.1 Saccharimonadales bacterium (SeqCode)
ACAAAGGTAAAACAGTAACTTTTGAAACCGATGGGGTGTTCGTGTTCGTTGGGTTAAAACCAAACACTGAGTTTTTAAAAGATTCACCAATCAAGCTTGATGAGGTTGGGCTCGTTATAACTGACGATCGCTTACAAACAAGCATGAAGGGCGTGTTCGCCGCTGGTGATGTTCGTTCTGGGGCCACCATGCAAATAGCGAGTGCTGTTGGTGAAGGTGCCACAGCTGCGCTAAGAATCCGCGAATATATCGAAGAGAAATAACTACTTATTAATCGCTCAAATTATTCTGAAACCGTGCCAATTTTGAGGGTTTCAAGTTGGCTTGCGGCTGATGAAGAGTGTGGCGACCCAGATCCCACAGCTTCACCGGTTTCTGTTTGTCTTTCAAAGAATAGGCTAGACCCATGAGCCCCACAGGCTAAGAGAATTTCATTGCCACCAGGGTGACGTGGAACATAGCTGGTGATATCGTAGACGTTATCTCCAATAATCGTCCAGCAGTCATCGGCACTATTGTGTGTTGCAACTTCGCTGAGGGTGAAGGTTGTTTGTTCATTGGGGTCAGCTGGTTCTGTATTTGAGGGTGTATTGGTACTCTGAGGTGTAGGCGCGGTGGCGTTATCGTTCGTGGCAATAAACCAAACTCCTATTAGTCCCGTGATTGCTAAAACCGTTATGACGACTGCTGCTACTTTTTTCATGATAGGTTCTCCTTATATCCCGGAAAATAATCCGTTTTTAATAATTTTTTATCAAGATCCATTGTTTTGGCCTGGCGTACAAACGATTCAATCATGGGCTCTGGCCCGGACATATAAATGATGGTGTTGGGTGCGGGCTTAAGAGATTTTACTATTTCTTTAAGTGTGATTTTGGTGTCAATGTAATCGTGTACTTTTGCACCGTATTGCTCGAATAAATTTCGAAAAACTAAATCGTTTGTAGATCGCCCGGCGTATACCAGGTGTATATTCCGTGATTGGTTTGCAGCTGCTAGCTCAGTAATCATGCTGCGAAACGGTGTAATGCCAATCCCGCCAGCAACAAATAGAAGCGGAATTGTGGAATCTGTTGGCAGCGTAAAATCGCCTTCGGGGTGACTGATGCTTAAAACAGTGTCTGGAGCCAGGCTTACAAGTGCTTGTTTGAACGAACTTGGACCGTCTCTTGGTATTCTGGTAGTGATTTGTACAAACTCCTCTTTGGGGGAAGAGGAAAGCGTGAACCAGCGCTTGCTGCCGCGGTTATCTGGGTTTTGGTGTTTTAAGTTTATTTCAATGAACTGACCGGTAGTTTGCGCGAATGTTTCCAGGGGTTCAAAAACAAAACTATATATATCTGAACCTTCGTTGATTTTTTGTTTGAACTGTATTTGCATGCAACTTTAGTATAATGGCATTTATGGCACTTCGCAAAGATATCGATTGGTTTTATTTAACGCATGATTCACGTGCCCAGGTGTACTTGCTTTGGGCAGTAATATGTCTGGGTGGTTTTTTGTTCACTCATTACGTTCAGCGACAGATCGTAAATCCCATATGGGGGGTGCTGGTGCTGCTCGGGCTGGGATACATGTACCGGGTTATGCCACTAAAGGTCCCCAAAATGCGCCGGATCATGTGGTCTTGGGTCATGCCACTAACATTTGGTATGGCCGTGTCAGCAGCGGTATTCGTGAGCAGTATTTTTGCCGGGTTATTGCCATATTTAGGGGTGTTTTGGCTGCTTGTTATGGCGGTGGGGTTTGCGTGGAATGGGCTAGTTGATCGCCCGGCTGGCTGGTATATGATCGGAGCTTTTTTGCAGGTTGCAGCTGCTATTGCCATCATGGTTTATCCAGATCTATTATCATTCCAATATGTTATTGCTGCTATTGCGTCATGTAGCGCGATGCTCTATTTGTGGCTCTTTCGGACCTAGGGTACAATGATATCGAGCAGCAAATAAAGAGGAGAATTAACATGGCTGATATAAGTTACGGCGATAATGCCCCCGACGAAGTAAATGTGATTATCGAAATCCAAAAAGGCAGTAAAAATAAAATCGAGAAAGATGAGGAGACCGGTCGTTTGATTCTAGACCGCGTAAATGGCACATTTCTTGGATACCCAGCTGATTACGGATATATTCCAGATACACTTTGTGATGACGGTGATCCGCTTGATGCACTTCTTATTATTGATGAATCACTGCCGCACGGAGTTATCGCACCGTCTCGACCAATTGGCGTATTGTACTTTGAGGATGACGGAGAAATGGACGAAAAGCTTATTTGTGTACCAGCAGATGACATTTCAAAGGATCATATAAAACACGTTGATGACCTTGGTGATTCGTTCAAGAAAAATCTCGAACACTTCTATTCACACTATAAAGATTGGAAGAAAAACTGGAGCGGTGTTAGCGGGGAGCTCAAGGGTTGGGGTGGACCGGATGATGCTAAGAAGGTTATCACTGATTCGATTGCGGCTGCTAAAAAATAGCTGCTTGTTGATCGATTCGACGTACTGCTTATGCTATAGTATGTTTATACGTAGTTAATAAGTATTTTGGGGGTGGAATAAATGAAAACGAAGGTAGCAATTAACGGGTTTGGACGGATTGGCCGGAATGCTTTTAAGATTGCATTTAACCGGAGTGATATTGAGATTGTTGCGGTAAACGACCTAACTGATACAAGGACTCTTGCCCACTTGCTGAAACACGATTCCAACTACGGCGCCTATGATCAGTCAGTTGAATTTGATGACAAACATATTATTGTAGACGGCAAAAAAATCGTTGTTACCTCGGAAAAAGATCCCGCTCAGCTGCCATGGAAACAGTATGATGTTGATGTGGTGATTGAATCAACCGGGTTCTTTGTAAAGCCAGAACTTGCAAAAGCACACATTACTGCTGGCGCGAAAAAGGTGGTGATATCCGCACCCGCAAAAGGCGAAGGCGCAACGACAATCGTGCTTGGTGCAAATGATGAAGTGCTTGAGCAAGCGGGAGATATTATTAGCAATGCTAGCTGTACCACTAACTGTATTACCCCTGTTGCTGGTGTGATTGAAAACGCTTTTGGGATTGAAAAGGCCATGATGACCACCGTGCACAGCTATACCGCTAGCCAACGCCTGCAAGACGCCCCCGCGAAAGATCTGCGTGAAGCAAGAAACGCTGCTGAAAACATCGTGCCCACCACAACTGGCGCATCGATCGCAGCGGCAAAAGCTTTGCCCTCACTTGAAGGGATTTTTGGAGGCATGAGTATTCGTGTTCCCACCCCAGTAGTATCGTTGAGTGATTTTGTTATTGTTACCAAAAAAAACGTCACGGTGGAAGAAGTAAATGCTGCGTTCAAAAAAGCAGCCAAAGAGCCATATTACCAGGGAATTCTTGATGTTAGTGAGGATAAGCTAGTAAGTAGTGATTTTATTGGCAACAGTCATTCGGCAATTGTTGACCTGGATTTAACCGCGTTAGTCGGCGGTAATTTACTAAAAGTTGTTGCTTGGTATGACAATGAGTGGGGTTACTGTAACCGTTTGGTCGAGGTTGTTGCTGATACGGGTAAGTTACTCCAGCAAAAATAAGAGGTTTTCGTATGAAAATTTATATCGGCGCAGATCATAACGGCTATCAGTACAAAGAGTTATTAGTTGATTACTTAGAAGATTTACACCATGTTGGTATTGATCTTGGGAATGAAACGGCTGATAAACACGATGATTTCCCGCTGTTTGCTGCTCGGGTTGCATTAGCAGTGCTAGCAGAAAAAGACAGCCGCGGGATACTGTTATGCGGAAGTGGACAGGGTGTTTGTATTGCTGCGAATCGCTATAAGGGAATCCGGGCTGGTGTTATTTGGAACACTCAAGAAGCTAAAGCTATTCGTAATGACGATGATAGTAATATCCTTTGTCTGCCGGCCCGATCGATCGACGCTAAAATGGCAAAACAAATCGTCGACACCTGGCTGGAAACGCCATTTGCCGGAGCAAGCCGGTTCAAAAGACGCATAAAACAACTGGATGAGTTAAACTAGAAGTATGGCTGAGATTTGTCCAACCGTTACTGCAACGAATAGTCATCAATATCGAGAGCAAATTGAGCGTTTGGCACCATTTGCCACGCGGGTTCATCTCGATTTTATGGATGGTAAATTTGCACCAATTAAATCGCTTCCGTTAGACTTGGCCTGGTGGCCGCACACTATGCGGATCGATCTGCACCTCATGTACAAAAAACCTGCCGATTATATTGATCAAGCAATTGCCCTTAACCCACAATTAGTGATTCTCCATGCTGAGGCTGAAGGAAATTTTGTTGAAATTGCCCGAAAGCTACACAAAGCGTCTATCCGAACCGGAATCGCAGTGCTGCAAGATACCGATACTCGTGCAATTGAGCCAGCACTAGAACACGTTGATCACATTTTGATATTTAGTGGTGATCTGGGTCACTTTGGCGGAACGGCAGATATGTCACTATTAAAGAAAGCTAAGCAGTGCCGCCACCTCAAGCCGCATGTTGAAATAGGCTGGGATGGAGGGATTAACGATACAAATACAAGAGAACTCGTTAAGGCCGGCATTGATGTATTGAATGTAGGTGGCTATATCCAGCGGGCTAGTGATCCAAAATCGCATTTCGATAGACTCCAAAGTTTGCTACACTAAAGAGTAAGCATAAACATTATGAGCAGTGGGCAAACAACACATACTAGCGCAGAACTTGAAATTATTGCCAATACCATCCGGCAAGACATTATAAAGATGCTCGAGCATGCCGGAAGTGGCCACAGTGCGGGGCCGCTTGGCCTTTCGGACATCTTCACAGCGCTATATTTTGATGTTTTAAAGCACAACCCAAAGAACCCGTCATGGGAGGAGCGAGACATACTGTTGTTGAGCAACGGCCATTGTGTACCGGTTCGCTATGCTGCAATGGCAGAGGCAGGCTATTTTGACAAAAAAGAACTAATGACCTTGCGCCAGCTTGGATCACGGTTACAGGGGCATCCAGAAAGAACGAAATTACCAGGTCTAGAAAACACCAGCGGACCACTCGGCTGCGGACTAAGCCAAGCCTGTGGAATGAGCTTGGCAATGCGTATGAACAACGACAGCCATCGGTGGATTTATGTTGTGATGGGCGATGGCGAGCTAAACGAAGGCAATATTTGGGAAGCTGCCATGTTGGCATCAAAGGATCGACTCAGCAACATTATCGGTATTATCGATAGGAATAATATTCAGATTGATGGCCCAACAGAAGACATTATGCCCCTAGAGGATTTGCGAGATAAATGGGAAGCGTTTGGTTGGCATGTGATTAATATCGACGGGAATAATATTGAGGCGGTGATTGATGCGTGCGCCATGGCTAAAGCAGTGGTAGAAAAGCCGGTGATGATCATAGCTCACACCATTCCCGGTAAAGGCGTTGATTTCATGGAATTTGATTTTCACTGGCATGGTGCACCACCAGATAAATCCCAGGCAAAAAAAGCTCTAAATGAATTACGAACACTCAAGGGCAAGATTCGGAGTGAACATGAATAACCGAATATCGAAGGTGCAGTCATGGTAGATATGTATTTAGCCGCAGAAGATTGGGAAAAAACCGATCTTGAGCAGGAGCCGATTCGTAAAGGCTTTGGTAAGGGTCTGTTAAAGGCGGGGGAAGCAAACGAGCAAGTTGTTGCAGCCTGTGCTGATCTTACTGGCTCAACCCAAATGAACTTATTTGCAGAGAAATTCCCAAACAGATTTGTGCAAGTTGGTGTTGCAGAGCAAAATCTAGTTACGGTTGGTTCTGGTCTTGCGGCCCAGGGTAAGATTCCGTTTGTTAGCAGTTATGCAGCGTTTAGCCCAGGTAGGAATTGGGAGCAAATTCGCACAACCATTTGCTTGAACGATATGCCGGTGCGGATCATCGGCTCTCATGCTGGTATATCCGTAGGCCCTGATGGTGCGACCCACCAGATGCTTGAAGACATCGCCATTATGCGGGCCTTGCCGAATATGGTAGTTCTTGCTCCAGGGGACAGTGTAGAGGCCCAGAAGGCAACTATTGCGCTTGCGAGTGACAAGCGCCCGGCCTATATGCGACTTGCTAGGGAGGCAACCCCGATTTTTACTACCGAAAAGACGCCATTCGAAATTGGCAAGGCGTACGTACTTGATGCCGGAACCGATATAACAATCATCGCAACCGGTTCAAT
>JBGSYV010000071.1:0-4266 GCA_041750695.1 Saccharimonadales bacterium (SeqCode)
GAACATCCGGCTCTGGGAAATAACGGTAATCGTGAGCATCCTCTTTTGATCGTTGTGAGAAGGTCTTTTGTTTAGCATCATCCCATCCACGTGTTTCCTGAACAATAACCCCGCTTTTTTCTAGCAAGCCAATCTGCCTATCAATTTCATATTCGACCGCTTTTTGGACACTACGAAACGAATTAAGATTTTTTGTTTCTGAGCGAGTGCCCAGCTCTTTTGGATCTTTACTCACTGATACATTAACGTCAAATCGCATGTTGCCATGGTATAAATCTACATCAGAGACCTCGGCGTACTTCATAAGTAAATAAAGCTCCCGAGCAAATTGCCGGGCTTGTTTTGCGGAGTGCATATCTGGTTCGGATACGATTTCAAGTAATGGAGTTCCAGCTCGGTTTAAATCAACCAGGCTATAATCTTGTCCGGGTGGATGGCTGGATTTCCCGGCGTCTTCTTCTATATGCGCGCGGGTA
Source organism: Saccharimonadales bacterium (SeqCode) (assembly GCA_041750695.1). Lineage (GTDB taxonomy): Bacteria > Patescibacteriota > Saccharimonadia > Saccharimonadales > JAGQNJ01 > JBGSYV01. Next base: position 477 of record JBGSYV010000071.1, read on the forward strand.
ATTCCGATTGTTTGTGTTTCACTGTCAACTTCAATTTTGACTGACCCACCTAGTATAATTGGTTCGTCAAATTGGGTAATTTGATACCCTTTTGGTAAGTCAGGATAAAAATAGTGCTTTCGGTCAAATTTACTAAACTTTTGAGGTGTCGTATTAAGCGCAAAAGCCGCACGACAGGATAATTCAACCGCGCGCTTGTTCAGTACTGGTAATGCACCGGGCATGCCCAAGCAAATATGACTAATCAAACTATTCGGCGCAGCATCGCGTGCATCATTACTAACACCAGAAAATAATTTTGTCTTTGTTTTTAACTGCACGTGGCACTCAATCCCAATTGTTGGAAGGTATCCCTGTACCATATACCGCTCTAGATCACTCATAATGCTCCTAGGTCTTTTAATCCCTGGCGAATACCAACTAATGCATCTTTTACTTCTGTTTCTTTGAGTTTGATCTCTGGATCCTCAGATACCTTGCGACTGAGCTTATGACCATACCATACCTTGTCATTGTCGGTGAAAATCCGCTGAGAACTTACTAATCGTTCGCCCATTGTTTTACCTTTGATTCCACGTTTTATCATCGCTTTATCAAGTAGATTATCTGCTTTTTGTAGCGCTGTAGGCCAGGTTTCCTTCTCTTTACAAAATTTCTGTAGTTCTCTCCACTGGGTTTGAAATTTTCTTTTCCGTGGCTTTAGCGGAGCCCGCCGTACGCCAAATTTAACTATAATTACCACGATGGTAATTGTTACAATTATAGCGCCAATGATAGCAATGATAGTTTCGGGTGTCATTTATAAAATCCTTTCAATTTGTTTTGCGATTGATAACAGGGCACGATCCTGTTTTTGATCAGCCATAATTTGCATGCCTACTGGTAAATTATCCACTTTCCCGACCGGCAGGCTGATGGCTGGAATCCCTGTTAAATTTGCACCGACAGTCATAATATCAGTCAAGTATTGATCTAGTGGGTTACTGTGGCTGCCTATTTTATATGCAGTGGTTGGTGCGGTTGGGCCAATCAGAAAATCGTATTTTGAAAAAGCCTCGGCAAACTCATTAATTAGTTTTGTCCGAACGATCTGTGCTTTTTTATAATACGCGTCGTAATAGCCGCTGCTTAGTACATAGGTGCCAATCATGATCCGCCGCTTGGCTTCTGTTCCAAACCCAGTACTTCGGGACGACTCATAGCTCTCATGCAAATTTTTGGCTTTTTTATCTGTATAACCATAGCGCTGGCCGTCGTACCGACTTAAATTACTACTAACTTCAGCCGGACACAGGACATAGTAACAAGCGAGCGCTAGTGGCAGTGATGGCAGGCTAATTTCATGAACGTCTGTACCCGCCTTTTTTAATGTATCTATTGTATTCTGCACCGTTTTTTTTACGCCAGGGTCAAGACCATCGTCAAAATATTCTTTAATAACACCAATTTTTGCACCTTTTAATAGCCCGGTTTGTTCAGTATATGGCACGCTATCTCGGTCAATTGTCGTACTATCAAGTGGGTCTTTTCCGGCCAGAACATCAAGAACAAGCGCAGCATCCTCTGTTGATCGAGCCAAGGGGCCAATCACATCAGTGCTACTGGCCATTGCCACCACACCACTACGTGAAACCAGCCCATAGGTTGGCTTATACCCAACCACACCGCTGAAACTTGCTGGGAGACGAATAGAACCACCGGTATCAGTACCGAGCGCAAAAGGCGCCATTTCAAGCGCTACTGCAGCAGCCGAACCACCGGATGATCCTCCGGGAACACGGGATGTATCGTGCGGGTTTTTCGTAACCATAAAATCACTATTTTCCGTACCCGATCCATGGGCAAAGGCATCAAGATTAGCTTTTGCAACACAAATAGCACCTTGTGCTTCGAGTTTTTCAATAGCAGTCGCCTGGTAGGGCGCCTCGAAGTTACCAAGTATATTACTCGCAGCGGTTGTTTTGCCGCCGTAAGTTAAAAAATTATCTTTTGCAATGAATGGCACGCCGGCTAGTCGACCGACGTCTTCACCGCGCGCGATTTTTTCATCAATTTCTTTTGCCCGCTTATGCGCCCGAGATTCCATTGTCGATATAATTGCCTGGTATTCACTTTGTGCCTTGATACTACGTAAAGATTGCTCCACCAAATCACTGGCGGTGACTTTTCCAGTTCGCACTTCTTCAGCAATGGTACTAATCAGCTTCCACTTCGCCATAACTCTACTCGAGAACTCGTTTAACTTGAATATAGGTATCTTTTAGTGCTGGTGCATTTTTTAGTAACGCTGATTGCGACACTTTGTAGTCGATCACCTTATCTTCGCGCATCGCATTACTCAGCCCATTCACCTGAATTGTTGGCGCTAGTCCAGACGTGTCAACTTCTGAAAGCTGATCGATGTAACTCAGTATAGCCTCTAGTTCATTACTGAATAGCGTCACTTCCTCTTGGGTTAGCTGGATCTTAGAAAGTTCAGCCAATTTTAATATATCTGCGGGTGATAGATGTGCCATTTCTTCTAGTATACCAAACTTTTCACCTCCCGGTATTTACAAATGAACAATCTAGGCTTATGCTTAGAATAAGTTATATTTGTATGGAGCTACAATGACACAGGCGCTCGCCCCGCAACCAAATTCCCCGGAGCATGAACCCTGTATAGTCATGGAGCCAGAAGAAGCCGATTTTCACCCTCAACACGAGGGTGATTTTTTTAGAATAATAGATCAGTTTGAAACAGAATGTAGCACGGTGACAATTGGGTTTGCAAAAATTGCCGGTGCCGAGACAAAGTTCACCAACGAACGTCCCCATCAGCTGATTGATGAAACGCCTATTCTTTTAGTTCCCGGATTCCACGGAATTAAACCTGGCTATAAAAAACTCCGCGGGGCAATAGTTGAGACAGGACGTGATGCAACAACCTACGAACCGAGACTAATGCAAGACTTGCTGACATCGATGGATCCACGGCGATTGATCTACCCCGAAAAATTAACTTCAAAGTGTGCATATGCAGTAATGCGGGCACTGCACCAAATGTATGGTCATGAAAAGTTTGACTTAGCCGGTCATTCAATGGGCGGCCCAATTGCGAGCGATATCGCCCTACATAAGCCAGAAATGGTTCGGTCCCTGATCTTGCTTGGGTCGGCTGGACTGGAGGACCACAACCTTATTTCTATGGCCCAGAGGGTATCCCGATTTATAACAAAAGAACTCATTCCGGCCGCGCCACAATTAAGAAACGATTTTGACCATCGAATTGTTGGCTATGTTATTCGTCATTCGCTTGGAAACCCGCTACTTACTGCCCGTGAAATGTTTGACGTGTGCGGAAGGGATATACGATCTAATATAGTCAAGCACGGTACTGATGGTATTGCTACATTTGTTTTCCAGTTTGAAGACGACAGTTTATTTATAACTGAACGAGTGTGGGAACAATCAGGCCATCTCCCCGATCACTTTGAAATTATTCAAGGATCAAACCATTTAGCCCCACAACTTCAGCCAGATCGAATCGGTCATTTAATTGTGCAAAAACACGCAGATAATTACGGTTCTAATTAGATTCGATTTTAGATTTGATTTCGTCAATTAGATCGCGGAGTTCTGCCGCTTTTTCGAATTCTAAGTTGGCTGCAGCTAAATCCATCTGCGAGGTAAGATCACGAACCAAATGACCATATTCGTCTTTTGGTATTTTCTTTAGATTTACTTTTGGTTTTTCTTCTTTTTCATAATTGAATGTCCGCTCATCTATGGCCTTAGCGATGGTTGTTGG
>JBGSYV010000072.1:0-4007 GCA_041750695.1 Saccharimonadales bacterium (SeqCode)
ATGAATTGAAACTGCCACTTACCCAAATTGCCCGCATTGCTGAGCTTGGCGAGTCATCTGCGGGCAAACATACTCTCAAAAATATTGAAACAACCGCTGACGCCGCAATTAAATTAATCGATAGCTATTTATTCAGTACACAGGTGTTGATGGGGCAACAGGCACTGGATTTATCGCCCGTATCTCTTTCGGCTACTATGCAGGACACTGCACATTATCTGGATAAACTTGCAAAACAGTATAATTGCACCATTGAGGTTAGTAATAAAACAAATAAACGATTGATTATGGCGCACCCCAAGGGGCTACAATCAGCATTAATTGGGTTAGCGTATTCATTTATTACCAGTCAATCAGAGCAAAAGCAAAAAATTATACTCATTGCTGATCGCTCAAAATTCGGTACAACCACCGGTGTTGTCAGTGCGCATAGTGAACTAAAACCAATGGTCTTACAAAAAGCGCGTGCGCTTAGGGGTTTTGCCCGGCAGTCGATGTCATCGGTTTCGCATAGAAACGGAGCTGGGGTTTTTGTTGCCGATATTTTGTTCTCGGCAATGGCCAGCCATCTTCAAGTGACTCGTAGGCGACAGGGCAGTGGCTTTATTGCGCCAATGGCATTAAGTAAACAGCTGGCACTATTGTAAGATACAACATATGAACGTGTTATTAATTGAGCCGGATCAGATATTGGCCCAGACGTATCAACGGGCGATGGAGCGTGCCGGGATTACCGTTCGGCGGGCTGCGGATGTACAAGCAGCGGTTCACCTGATCGACCAAGAATTACCGGGTTGTATTATTCTAGAGGTGCAACAAGCTGGCCATAACGGAATCGAATTTATTTATGAAATTAGATCGTACCCAGATTGGCAGGCAATACCGATTATCATAGTGTCGGGTATACCCAGCGATGAACTGGGCCTTACAGAGAAGACAAAGCAGCAATTAAAAATTAAAAGCTACCACTACAAACCGCATCTCACACTCAGTAAATTAACGAGTGCTGTTTTAGCTTAAAGATGCAAAGAATCGCAACCAATGGAATTGTGCTTAACCGAGTTAACTTCGGTGAGGCCGACCGGATTATTACAATAATGACAGCCGATCAAGGCAAGCTGCGCTTGATAGCAAAAGGTGTTCGCAAAGAGAAAAGCAAGCTTGCAGGCGGCATAGAATTATTTAGCATCAGCAGCATTACTTTTATTCCGGGCAGGAATGATATTGGAACACTCGTGTCTTCTCGATTAATCACACACTATCATTTGATTGTTCAGGATATTGATCGAACAATGTTTGGATATGAGTTACTGAAGTTGATGAACAAGGTTACTCAAGAAGACCATGTGGCAGACTATTATGAACTTTTGGTCAAGGGATTGGTTTCTTTGAATAAAGCGGGAGTTCCGCTGGATCTTGTACGGGCATGGGTGTTTATGCGACTTTTGGCTTTGCAGGGTCATACGCCAAACCTGACCAAGGATCCGTCTGGTAATAGGCTGGTGCCAAAAACGTTATATCAGTTCGATTTTGATTCAATGAGTTTTTTTCAACATGAAAATGGAGCGTTTACAGATCGGCACATCAAGTTGCTTCGGTTATTGTTGAGCGAACCGGTGGATCGGCTGGCGCATATTGCGGATATCTCTGCTTCCTCCGGGGTTTGCGATAAGCAGTTGCTCGGACCGCTGATTAAGCAATACACACATGGATAATTTGTGCGGAAAAAGACCTATATTTAGTGTATTTGTAAGATTCACTGAACATTGACAAGCCATTAAACTTATGCTAATATACAAAAACAAGTAAATCGAAATAAAAAAACAACCATGACACAAAAATTTCAATCACCAGACCATCTACCCCCTCACATAGATTCAGGCAAACATCGGCGGGTATCAGAATATCTGGCTTTGGGGTCATTCGCTGCACAAAGTATGCCCGGTTTACTGCCAGCTCTCGACCCGCATACTAGTGTGCGAATAGAGGACGGAGGCGTAGAGCAAAAAAATAAAATCGATGCTGTACATAGTTTTCTGACGGAATACCAAAAGGGGGCAGTTGAAGCTGCAGCTTCACAAGAGAATAATCAATCGGAAGATAGCGTACAGTTGGGGCCAAATTAATTATGCATGAACGTTCTCCAGATTCAAAAGTTGATCCCAGAACTGCTCACGCGATATATAATTTTACAAAGTTGAGCCATGCAATTAGTAAACATGAAGCCGCTTTGGGAGAGGGTGCTGGGCGAGAAATTAGTCTAAGAAATGTGAGTCTTCCCGTGCCGCGGGGATTAATCTTGCTAGCGGGAGATAAAAAAGAGCTTGCTGGCGGGGAATTCGGCCGGGCCGATATAAGCGTGAAACGTAGTGATTCAGATCAACTTTCAATTAAACTCGGGAAAGTACTTAGCGCACTTGGAGAGCCTTTGCCGCAACCCGGTTTGATTTTGCGTACACAATCGGGCGAGGACGTAGTAATTGCCGAACCGGGCCAATTTGAGGGCTTCAGACTTGATACCGATAGTACCGGAAATGAGTCTTTATACGGGGTAGCTGGTGATTCAGAGCGGCTATTAATAGTAGGCGGTGATGCAGGGAATGACGAATCAGTTGCTGGTTTGTTTGCGGTCGCCGTGTTAAGCACACTTCATAGCCGTGCTAATAACTAATCTGTTATAATACGGCGCATATGAGTGATAAATCAGAAGTAAATATGGATGATATTGTAAGCCTGTGTAAACGCCGCGGGTTTATTTATCAAGGTAGTGAAGTGTATGGCGGCTTAAGCGGTACATGGGATTACGGCCCGCTTGGCGTGCAGCTTAAAAGAAACATCACGAGTTTGTGGTGGAAGACGTTTGTAGAAGATCGTGAAGATATGTTTGGTGTTGACGCTGCAATTTTAATGAATCAAAAAGTCTGGCAGGCCAGTGGTCACGTCGATACATTTACGGATCCATTAATTGAAGATGTAAAAACCAAAAAAAGATATCGTTTAGATCATTTGCTTGGCGATAATGGCATCGATTCCGACGGTAAAACGCTTGAAGAAATGATGCAGCTGGTAAAGAAAAAAGACATAAAAAGTCCGGATGGCAATAAACTTGGTTCGCCGGCACAGTTTAATTTGATGTTTAAAACATTCGTTGGGCCTTCAGCAACTGAAGACGCCACGAAAGATGAGTTAGTGACCGAGCAAGGCGATGCAATGGTTACCGAGAGTGGTGAGTCGTTTGAAGTAAGTCGCGCATGTATAAGTTACGATCCTTCAAGCGTTTCGTATTTGCGGCCGGAGACGGCGCAAGGTATTTTTACTAATTATAAAAATGTTGTAGATAGTTTGTATCCTGATTTACCGTTTGGTATAGCTCAAATTGGGAAGGCTTTTCGCAATGAGATCGCGCCGCGAGATTTCGTGTTCCGATCACGCGAGTTTGAGCAAATGGAGATTGAATATTTTATTGATCCGAAAAATTGGAAAGATGAGTTTGAGAAATGGGTTAAAGCAGTTCATGAGTTTTTGGACGCGCTTGGTTTACCAAAAGAAATGGTGCACGAGCTTGAGGTGCCAGAAGAAGACAGGGCACATTATAGTAAGCGAACAATTGATTTTGAGTTTGATTTTCCATACAAACGTGATGAACTGCTCGGCTTAGCTTATCGGACTGATTTTGACCTTGGCAACATCCAACGCGTGAGTGGCAAAAAAATGGACTATCGGCCAAAAGACGGCAGCAAACCATTTGTACCGCACGTAATTGAACCGAGTTTCGGCGTTGAGCGTGCGATAATGGCGGTTTTAGTTAGTGCCTATATAGAAGACGAAGTAAACGGCGAGAAGCGTTCATATCTCAAGTTGCCGAAACATCTTGCGCCGGTTAAGGTTGCAGTTTCGCCACTACTAAAAAACAAGCCTGAGTTAGTTGAAAAAGCCAGGGAAGTGTATAGCGTTCTCAAAAAAGAATTCGGCAGTGTCATGTGGGATGACAATGGTAATATTGGTAA
>JBGSYV010000073.1:0-7494 GCA_041750695.1 Saccharimonadales bacterium (SeqCode)
ATTGTTACCATTCAAATCAACACTATACGTACTATTCCACGATGGCGAATAAATAATCTTGTCTGTGTACGGTTGATATGCTGCTTGATTTGATTGCACCAAACCGCCATAATCTACAACCCTTTTTCTATTACCTCCATCCAGGTTTACCGTATAGACTCCACCGCCTTGCGTATTACTAGACTGAAATATTAACTTATTACTTATTTCGGAATACCCGATTAATATAGTTTGTGAAATACCGTCTGTTCCTGCTGTGAAAATTACCCTACGATTTTGACCAGTCATTAAATCTACAGATACTAGCCTCTCGCGACCATTATATCCTGGATAACCTACCTCGTTGTATATTGCACTTGATCCATCTTTTGGAATGATTACCCTGCTTGAATTCGGGTGCCAGCAACATGAATAAGTATAGTTACCCGGGTTACTACTACTGTATTGTACTTCGCTTTTCCAGGGCAACAAAGAAAGAGATTTTGTTTCTATATCAAACAAATGGAGTGCCTTGGAGTTAGAATTACTTAATAAAATTTTTCCGTTTTTGGGGATCGCTATACCGCTTCTGTCTGCTTCCGCTAAATTAACTGCGGCAAAAGACTGATACACATAATAGGCGCCGCCGAGTAGGGCGAAGGCAAGCACAAAAACAAGCAATCGTTTTTTTGTTTTACTTATGCGCGAGAATTTAGACTTTTTATTATTGTTTGAACCACTGAATAGATTGGTTTTATGGCCAACTATTTATGGCCAACTAATTGTGTAATCATGTTTTATCCTTTTCATTTTTAGTCGAATACTATACTTAAAGATTAACATAACCTTTTTAAGGTAGTCAAGTACCTCGCTAACTAATCTAAGCGGGGCAAGGAGTTGTCAATACGCAACAGAATGGCAGAATATACAGAACTCTCACTACTTGGCGAATTCGACGGCGCGAGTTTCGCGGATGACGTTCACCTTGATGGTTCCGGGATACTGCATGGTCGATTCAATCTTGTTGGCAATATCGCGCGAAAGTTTGATGGCGGTTAGGTCATCGACATCTTTTGGTCGAACAAACACTCGAACTTCACGTCCGGCGCTAATAGCGTAGGCCTTTTCAATGCCACTAAACCCGGTGGCTACGTTTTCTAGATCTTTCATGCGCTCAATGAAGTTTTCTGCGCTGATGTTTCTGGCACCTGGTCGAGCAGCGCTAATTGCATCCACAACTCGTACTACTAATGCCTCTACAGTGGTAGCTTCTACATCGTCATGATGGGCTTCTGCGGCATGAGCCACTGCCTCTGGGGCTCCGTATTTACGCAATATCTCGCCGCTAATATGGTGGTGCTTGCCCTCCATTTTATGAGTCAGCGCCTTGCCAATATCATGAACAAGTGCAGCATATTTGGCGGTTTTTACATCTGCGCCGATTTCTTCTGCAATGATTCCTGCAATGTGAGCCATTTCAGTACTATGCTTAAGCACGTTTTGTCCGTAACTGGTTCGATACCTAAGCTCGCCAAGAATCTGCAAGACCTCTTTTGGCATACCGATAATTCCCACTTCGCGGGCGGCATCTTCTCCGGCCCGAACAACCTCTTTTTGAACGATCTTTTGAGCTTTGTCTACGACTTCTTCAATGCGCCCCGGGTGTACACGGCCATCCTTAAGCAACATTTCTAACACCTGCCGGGCTACTTCGCGCCGGATTGGATCAAAGCAACTCAGCACTACATAGCCAGGAGTATCATCCACCATGATGTCTACGCCGGTGGCACGCTGCAGAGCCTGAATGTTACGGCCTTCTTTGCCAATTATTCGGCCTTTCATTTCCTCATCTTCAAGCTTCACGCTAGTAATGGTTCGCTCAGCGGTTACTTCGCTGGCCATTCGCTCCATTGCAGAGGTAATGATAAACGCTGCTTTTTCTTCCGCTTCATCTTTAGCTTCATTTTGTAGTTTACTAACGAGGCTTACTAGGTCGCCCCGAATATCGCGTTCGGTCATTTTCATTAACTTATCGGCAGCGTCCGTTTTAGTAAGCTTTGCGATCTTCTCCAGCTTTTCTTGCTGCTTGGTGCGAATGTTTCTGATCTCATCTTTTAGTGAATCTAGCTCATCTTCTTCTTTACGGAGTTTTTCGGTCCGCTTGTCGATGGTGTCAAGCTTTTTATCAAGCGCTTCTTCCCGGTCCAGCAAACGCTTTTCAATGCCTTTAAATTCACGGCGTCGCTCTTGCTCTTCTTTGCGAGCATCTTCTTTAATGGTCGTTGCTTCTTCTTTGGCTTTGGCAATTTCTTTACTTGCCTCTTTTTGAGCTTTTTCTAACTCCTTTTTAGCTGCCTCCTCGGCAGAGCCAGTCTTTTGTTTGGTAATAACAGCGTTTGCGCCAAAACCAGCAGCAAGACCCGCCACAGCGAGTACTATGGTAATTGGATCCATATGTTTGTCCTTTCTTTTTGCTGATTCAACCCCAAGCGGCAATCACTTTCACTTCATTAGCACTGCTTGAGCGGTTGATTCAGAAATTCAAATTAATCAATAAAATTCACTTCGGAATAGTACTCCCATTGTCCGTACAATCCTCTATTTATAATAACCAAGCCGCCAACAAACAGCAACAATGGAATTGAACATGGGGCAGTAATTTACTTTTTTGGTTTAGTAATATGTGCTGCTGCGCCGTATTCTGGCACAACCATTTTATCGTTTTCATTGGCTAGTAGTCGCCCCGTTCCTTTTGGAAGCCATTCATCGCCTGCGGCGCCAACAATCGGAATATTTAACTGGCTGGCTAACGTGTTTGCAACTGTTAAGCCAATCCTCAGGCCAGTAAAACTGCCAGGACCCTTAAAGCAGACTGCCGCATCAATATCATTCCAATCCTTACCCCCAGAACTTAGTAGCTCCTTTATTTTAACAAGAATCGTGGTTGATAGTTCGCGGTGCGCTAACCACTTTTCATAAGCAAGTTTATTTTGATCATCAAATAGGCCGATTTCTGCTTCTGACCGATCGGTGCGAATAGTTACAATAATCATATGCTCTCCACCAGGTAACTTAATGTGCTTGGGTACTGTATGGATATTTCTCTTGATTCATCTCCCGTGACAGCAATGGTGATGATTAGCCGATTCTCGGGCAAGACATGTTGAACTACATTGGACCACTCAACCACAATCACCGTGCTCGTATCGCCAATATAATCCTCTATCTCGTGCTCAATCAATCCTGCCTCAGCCAATCGATAAAAATCAAAATGCCGAATATTAACCTCCGCATTTTTTGAAGGTACGATGTAATGGTTAGAGATAGTGAAGGTGGGGCTCGAAACATGATCGGGGCTACCAACGCCACGGGCAAGACCGCGAACAAACGTTGTTTTACCGCCACCAAGATCACTACTTAGTTCAATTACCTCACCGCCCCGCAAAGATTTGCCGATTTCTTGAGCAATCTGCTCGGTTTCAACGGCGCTTTTGGTAGTAAGCTTTTTTTGATTCATCCTCTGTATGCTACCGCGACTTTACCTACATTCACAAGCATAAGTATAACGTATGAATTTTGCTATACTGTAGTTATGTTAACGCTTGGGCAGCCATTAATTGAGAAGCCGATTTTGAGCTTACGCACCGGTCAGCCGGTTGGTCTGGCTCATCAGCCAATTATTAACCCCAATAATCTAAAGATTGAGGGTTGGTTTGCCGAAGATCGTTTCGATAAACGAAAGGGGGTGTTGCTTGGCCAAGACATTCGTGAAATCCTCCCGCAAGGCTTTGTGGTAAACGACCACGAGGCAATATCAGAGTTAGATGAACTTGTTCGGCTTAAAAAAATCCTGGAGCTTGAATTTGAGATTATTGGCAAAAGTGTCTACACCAAGCATCACAAAAAACTTGGTAAAGTTACGGATTATGCGTTTGAGAAAAACGGGTTTTTCATACAAAAGCTTTACGTTGCTCAGCCACTTATCAAAAGTTTTAGTGGCGGCGATTTAACCGTTGACCGGACCCAAATCATTGAAGTAACTGATAAAAAAATTGTTGTCAAAGAAGCCACCGCGCCAGATAAGGTCGTGGTTCGCTCCGCGGTACCTGCCCAGTAATGACTTATCCCGGTAAAAGGGTGTTGGCTAAAAACCCCTGCTAATATCCTTGAGCCCTTTTTTAAATGATTCCGCATCAACATTCGGGTCATTTAAGCTTTCTTGCATTTCAGGGATTAGAGTTGTTAGAACGTGGGCAGCTTGTTGGCGCCACCGCCACTGACGCAGATTATAACGATGTGTTACCCGGCTGTGATCAATTTCGTAGTTGAGCGCATCAACTACCGGCTGAATTACTTCTGGGAAAAATTCACGCGCCTGCTCAAGTAGGTCTGCCGCATCAACGGCTTCAATTCGCTGGGAAAAAGAGCTCATCTGTGGTTTTACTTCCGGGCTACTGCCCGTCTCGCTACTGTTCACCGCTATATACCGCCTTTATATCATCATACCGAAACCCCTGACGGAGTAAATACTGAGTGAGTTTATCAGAATCTTGGTAACGTGATTGAGTGCGTTTTTTATCGATTAAATCCCGCAACACCTGCTGTTCATCTGTTTCATCTTCTGACAGCACTTGGTTAATCACCTCTTCGGCTATTCGTTTTTGTTTTAGCTCCTGCCAAAGTTTTCTTTGGCTGGTTTTTTTCAACAAGCGCCGGCTGTTAACCCAAGAATCAGCAAATTGCTTATCATCGATATACCCTCGTTTTTGTAAGCGAGCAACAATTCTATCCGCCGTATCCGTATCATATTCTTTACGCCGTAAGTAATCGCGAAGCTCCCATTCGCTCCGTGGCCGACGGGCTAGTAAATCTAAACTGCGTGAATAGGCTTTATCTTCCAGGGCAGTTTTTTTGAGCTGCTCAAGTTCTAAATCGGTAAACGATTGACCAATTTTAAGACCACTATTTAAAAGCTCGCTCTCAGAAAATGAAAAAGAATATGTATCATCAACAAATACCGAGTAGCGATCTTGGCGCTTTATCTGCTGCTTGATATTGGTAATGGTCTTCATGTTCGAGATGTTAGTTTCACCCACTTTAGTGGCTTAGTAGTAGCGTTGCATTACGTCAACGAGCCCATCGGTGACTTTATCGGGGTGTTGCTTAATGAGTTTTTTGACTTCCTCTAGTGTAAACCACTTAACTTCAGCAACCTCGTCATTTTGGACTTCAGTAGGTGCTTCGTCCGTGACAATTTTATATACACGGTTAAAGCCCTTTAAAATCATGTCTCCTTGAACGCTGTCGCTATAGTAATTCCCGATCTCCTCAAGCTCATCTGCTAGCATGCCGACTTCTTCAAACAGCTCCCGTTTAGCAGCAACAATGTAGTCTTCGCCAGCGTCCACGTGCCCGGCGGCAGAATTATCCCAACAATTTGGAAATAACATTTTTGCTGTTCGTTTTTGTAACAATAACTCACCTTGGGGATTCTCAATCATGACGCGAGCAACCCGGCGAATTAAGCCCCTTTTTCTGGCCTCATCAATAGATGCACTGCCAACAACCACATTATTTTCATCAACAATGGCAATAGGAATATCGCTCATAGTTACTCCGTTTTGTCTGCAGCTTCCTTAACCTGCTTGGCGATGGTTTCCATAATTTTTGGATTATCTTGCAGGTATTTCTTGGCAGCTTCTCGACCTTGGCCGATTTTCTCATCTCCGTAGGCAAACCAGGCACCGGCCTTTTCAATAATTTCATGCTGAACAGCAAGGTCAATGATATCGCCACTGCGGCTGATACCCTTGTTATACATAATGTCAAACTCGGCCTGCCGAAATGGCGGCGCAATTTTGTTTTTAACCACCTTTACCCTAGTGCGGTTACCGATAATTTCATCCCCCTGTTTTATCTGCCCAATTCGGCGAATATCCATCCGCACACTGGCATAAAACTTAAGTGCGTTACCACCAGTGGTAGTTTCTGGGTTCCCAAACATTACACCGATCTTCATACGAATTTGGTTAATAAACACCACTGTAGCTTTTGAACGATTGATAACACCAGTAAGTTTACGCAGCGCCTGGCTCATGAGTCGAGCCTGCAAGCCCATGTGGCTATCACCCATATCGCCCTCAATTTCTGCACGTGGCACTAACGCTGCCACCGAGTCAACAACAATCAGATCCACCGCATTAGACCGGACCAATGTTTCGGCGATTTCTAACGCCTGTTCACCGTTATCCGGCTGTGAAAGAAGCAAGTTTTCAACATCCACACCAATGCGTTTTGCATAGGCTGGATCAAGTGCGTGCTCCGCATCAATAAACGCCGCAGTACCGCCATTCCGCTGAGCTTCTGCAATTGCATGCAGGGTTAATGTGGTTTTACCAGAGCTTTCTGGACCATAAATTTCAATGATGCGGCCCTTTGGAATACCGCCGCCCAATGCTAAATCGAGTGAAATACTGCCAGTTGGGATACACTCAACCTGGGTTTTGTACGAATCACCAAGCTTCATAATTGAGCCCTTACCAAACTGCTTTTCTATTTGATCCACCGCCAAACCCAGTGCTTTTGATTTACCCTCGTTTGCTTCTGATTTCTTTTCAGTCTTTGCTTTTGCCATTTCAGTAATTCCCCTCTACTATCATTGTTTGTACATGACATTATAACAAAGCCGGACCAGAGAAAAAATCTGGTTAATTAAAAAAACGGTTAAGCTATTGCTAATTTTTCTATATACTAAAATGTAACTATGCGAATTTCAGATGCACTGGTAGAGAAAATCCTTCTTGATACCAAGACAACCACCAAAGACCAGCTAAACAAGCTGCGCGATGAAGCTAAGGCTGAAAAAAAGACACTGCAAGATATTGTTATTAAAACCGGGCTGGTTAATGAAAAGGACCTTACTAAACTCTACGCCGATGAAACCGAAGCACCATTTATTGACCTAAACCCTAAAGAAGTTAAACGAGAGATCCTACACCTCATTCCTGAGCGAATAGCCCAACAGTACGGTGTGGTGGTGTTTGATATCGACAAAGACGGAAGCAAGCTGCTAGCCATGGAAGACCCTGATGACATCCAGGCCGTGAACTTCCTGCAAAAACAGCTTGGAGCCAACCTAAAAGTATTTGTAGCGACCACCTCGAGTATCCGCTCGGCAATCGACCAATACAAAGGTACTATGAGTAATGAACTGACCAAAGTTATTTCTGATAGTGATGAAGATTCAGATGATGATGCAGATGAAAAAGTATCCCAGGAAGATCTAGCGGAAGATTCCCCGATTGCCCAAACAGTGAATCTGTTAATTGAGTACGGGGTAAAAGCCGGTGCGAGTGATATTCATATTGAGCCTAGAGAAAGCTATGTTCTGGTGCGGTATCGGGTGGACGGCGTGCTGCGTGAAGCCAATAAACTGCCGAAAAAGGTTATCGCGGCGCTCATTTCCCGAATTAAAATTCTAGCAAATCTTAAAATTGATGAGCACCGCGCACCACA
>JBGSYV010000074.1:0-4236 GCA_041750695.1 Saccharimonadales bacterium (SeqCode)
CTTTCGTCGCTTGATATACTCAACGAAAAAACTTGCCCGGTGATATTAGGATTAAACGGCGTAGCTGTTCCTGACGATGTATCAAAAGCGGCTACCCTATTCCTCGAGGTCGCAAAACCACCAAACCATGCGAATTGTCCACCCAAATATAGCGTGCTGTCATCGCTTGATATAATTAGTGCATTTACTGCGCCATTAGCGTTAGGGTTAAAACTCGTTACAGTACTGTCTGCTGTGTCAAAAGCAGCTACTCTGTTTCTTGTAACAGACGAGCCAACGGACGTAAAAGTACCCCCAATATAAAGAGTGCTGTCGTCATTCGACAATACAATATCAGCGACGCGGTTATTATTCACTGCCGGGTTAAACGATGTTACCGCCCCATTGCTTGTATTAAAAGCAGCTATGCGATTACGGGTCGTGCCGCCATCAACAGAAGTAAATGCCCCGCCAGCATATAGCGTATTCTCATCTGACGAGAGAGTAATACTATAAACAATACCGTTAGTTCCTGGGGCAAAGTCTTCATCAAGAGATCCGTCAGGGAGTATTTTGAGCAAATTCCTGCGTTCTTCCCCACCGATACCAGCATATGCACCGCCAAGATATAGGTCAGTACCATCATCTGATAAAGCTATAGCACTTATGTCACCCCCAACCGGAGCATCAAATGCTGTAACAGTACCATCGGAAGTGTTAAAACCAGCCGAATGATACCTCGGCACACCTCCATTAACTGTAGTAAACCACCCACCGACATATAAGACACTTTCATCGGAATTTAATTCACTTGCCCATACCCCAGTATATTCTTCAATTCCGGCGTCAAATGCTGTAACTATACTGTTGGCAGTATTGAACGCCGCTAAACCATACCGTGTTTCACTATAATCATTAACTGAAGTAAAATCACCGCCAGCGTATATGGTTGTTCCGTCGCTCGTTAAATTGAGTGAATACACCCCGTCATCGACATTCGGATCAAATGCCAAAACGTCGCTCGTTGCGGTATTAATAGCTGCAATGTGATTCCGTTCCGTATATACCGTGTCCAGTGCTATAACCTCAGAATCAACATGCCAAAACCAGCCACCGATGTACAAAGTGGCTTCATTACTTGAAAGCTCTAAAGCCATTACGCTCGAGCTAATGTCTAGGTCTGCCCCAAAGCTTGTAGCAGTCGAGTCTGCTGTGTCGAATGCTGCTAAGTATGTGCGGGGCGTGCCACCATTAACTGATGTAAAATCACCGGCGACGTACAATAGCTCGTCGTTATTTGCTAATCGAATCTCGTTAACCGATGAGTCGACGCTCGCGTCAAAAGAAGTTACTGTTCCATCGTTCGTATTAAAGGCCGCTAGATTTTCTCGAACAATATCCCCATTAACCTCCTGGAAAGCACCTCCTGCGAATAAAATAGTTCCGTCATCTGATAGTGCTAATGAATGTACTCCGCCCGAGCCGGGATTTACTATATCTGGGTTAAACACCGTATTTAGACTCCCATCTGGTAAAATGTGCACCAAAAAGACCCGTGGAGTACTGCCGTAATGCTCAAAGCTTCCACCGACATACCAACCACCACTATTATCGGATATAACGGCCGTGACTGGTGAATCGAATAAGTCACTATCGCCAGGAATGTTAGAACTCACATCGACAGGAGCTCCGTGCCAACGCTTATGTGGATTAGCATGAGAAAAATTACCCCCTATATAAGTAGACCCGTCCGAAGCTGTCGCGATATCATTAACCGTTCCATTCACATAGCTAAAATCAGGATTCGGAGCATCCGAAAAGCTCACACTAGCATATACGAGTACCGGGGCAATGACCCCCATAAAAAACACTGTTGTTAGCAACCCAATAAAAAGCCTGCTGATCTGCCTTTGGTTCAAAGTATTTCTGGCTCCCAATTTTATTACCGCTTGCATATTATTTTTTTGTATTTCATACAAAACCTTCGCCTATCCTCCACTATACTAAGCATAGGCGGTATTTGTCAAAAATACAGGGTTATTGATTGCCATATTTTTTATTTGTGATATAATCAATAGCATTGTTATTAAATGAATCTGGGTTAGTATTAGTTTTCTCGATTTCATTAGCGACAATCGATGTAAATTAATTAAACCAAAGGATTCATTTTTTTTATGGCTCAAAATTCAACCTTCCGCGGACGC
The DNA here is from genome assembly GCA_041750695.1 of Saccharimonadales bacterium (SeqCode). Taxonomy (GTDB): domain Bacteria; phylum Patescibacteriota; class Saccharimonadia; order Saccharimonadales; family JAGQNJ01; genus JBGSYV01. Next base: position 2,184 of record JBGSYV010000074.1, read on the forward strand.
CGCGGACCTACTACCCGATCGTCTAATCGATTTGGTGGATCAAATAATAACCGGTCGTTTTCACGCCCCCAACGAAGTGGCGGACGACGTGGCCCTGCAAAACAGAACATTCACCCCAGCAAATTTATAAAAGCCGCTGTTATGAACGAGGCTGTTGAGTACGTGCCAAAAAATAAGTTTGCGGACTTTGCCGTTCACCCGGTAATCGCTAAAAACATCACTGAAAAAGGCTTTGTAACCCCTTCACCTATTCAAGATCAAACAATTGCCCTATTGCTTGATGGCAAGGATGTTGTGGGGCTCGCAAACACTGGTACCGGTAAAACCGCGGCCTTTGCCATCCCCGTTGCTCACAAAATAATGAACAACCCGCGTGACCGAGCAATTATCGTTGCACCAACCCGTGAGCTCGCACAACAAATTGAAGTTGAGTTCCGTTCATTTATCAAAGGCAGTGGCGTATACAGCGCAATCCTAACCGGTGGATCACCAATGTGGCCCCAGGTTAAAGACCTGCGCCGAAACCCGCAAATCGTGATCGGTACCCCTGGTCGCATAAAAGATCATATTGATCGAGGCAACTTGAATCTATCTGGGTTTACCACTGTTGTGCTCGACGAAGTCGACCGAATGCTAGACATGGGATTTGTTCATGAGATCACTGCACTATTAAAACAGCTGCATGTAGACCGCCAATCGCTGTTCTTCTCTGCTACGCTTGATCAAAAAATTAAAACATTGATTGAGTCATTCTCTAAAGATCCCGTTACTATATCGGTTAAAACCGGTAACACGAGCGATAATATTGAACAAAATGTTGTTCGCTATGAATCAAGTGGCACCAAAATGAACACACTTCACCAGATTTTAAGCAAAGATCACGTTCAAAAAACACTAGTCTTTGACGAAACAAAACGAAGCGTAGACCGCTTGTGCCGCGACCTATCAGCGCGTGGACTATCAGTTGATTCAATTCATGGCGATAAATCACAAGGCCAACGCCGTCGAGCACTAGAACGATTCCGAAACAACGAAGTTACCGTACTAGTTGCAACAGATGTAGCCGCCCGGGGTATTGATATTAAAGACATCACCCACGTAATTAACTACTCGACTCCGCAAACCTACGATGATTACGTTCACCGTATCGGTCGCGCTGGTCGTGCAGGTCAAAAGGGCTACGCCCTCACCTTTATTGATTAGATTATAGAAGATAGTAACTAGCAAAAAGTAAAATGTAAAAAGCAAGTTACTAGTTAGCGGGTTCGCATATCAACGAGTTGGCATAGAAACAGCTAGGTTCATGCTTATAGTAAGAATAAAGAATTTAGAATCTTTGATTATAGTAACTAAGTTTCCAGGCTCTTTTATCCCCTGAGGATTGTGAGTGTCAAAGTGACCATTAGAGCGAGTACGTGGAGCTCCGCGGCAACGTAGAGCATGGTCATCTTTGACAATGAACGCATCAAGGGATAAAAGCTGCCTGGCGGGGTTTTTGGTTACTTTTTGACCTGTAGAAAAAAGTAGTAGAGGTTTTTTATAGAAAAATTAAAGTAAAAAAGTATTTAGCTTTTTATCAGTTGCGTATTACGCTAAAAAGTATCTAACTTCTATAATCTACATTCTATCTTCTAAACTGTGGTGTCCCCGCCGCGACTTGAACGCAGATCTACTCCTTAGGAGGGAGTTATTCTATCCATTGAACTACGGGGACCAATCACCCATTTTCAGGGTAATGATATTGTAGCACTAGTTGGTTAAACGTATTTGGTATGCGGTATTTCGTATTTTGTATTTAGCTAACTACTTTTTACATTTTACTTTTTGCTAGTTACTAACTTCTATAATCTGTATTCTATCTTCTAGCTTACTTCTTGCGGTTTTTGGCCTGAGTGTAAAACTCGTGTACTGTCTCGTACGCAAAAAGCTCGTCATCACTAAACCAGTGGTAGATCTCCTCTTTGGCCTCGTCTGGGTCACCAGAGGCATGGATAAGGTTTGGAACACCAATCTTTTCCTTATTAGAGTGTCCAAAGTTCATGTGAGCATAATC
>JBGSYV010000075.1:0-3373 GCA_041750695.1 Saccharimonadales bacterium (SeqCode)
GCCACAAAAGTGGATGATAAAAGCGACATTACTGCAATCGGCAACGTTGAGCTAGCGTTCTACAGCGGTCAATTTACACGAGATGAATCTGCGGATGCAGACTTAGTAATTGTTGGTGACGTTAACCATACGAAAGCCCAAAAATACATCACTGAGCTTGAGCAAAGCGAGGGCAAAGAAATACGATTTGCACTGATGACACTTAAAGAGTTCGAATATCGACAACAAGTTAAAGACCGCTTCATTACCAACATTCTGGCGGCAAAAAAACAAGTTCTGGTTGATAAGAATAAAATTTTAGAAAAATAAATAAGGAGTTAACACATGGAATTACAATATTACGGCGCGAACTGTCTACGGATTACTACAAAGCAAGCGGGGATAGTTATTGATGATAACCTTGAAGCGTTAGGCCTTAAGTCAGCAACAAAGCCAAATGACGTTGTTTTTTTTACTAGCTATGGAACCGGCCAAGCTTCTGATAAAGCAAAGCTAGTTATTAATCAGGCTGGTGAATACGAGGTATCTCAAGTGGCGGTTCAGGGGATTCCTGCTCGATCCCACTTAGATGCAGAAGGCCAAGAAAGCGCAACAATGTTCAAGTTAATTAGTGGCGATATTCGTGTTGCGGTGACCGGTCACATTCACCCAGATCTTGATGAAAATCAGCTCGAGGCGCTCGGAACGGTTGATGTACTGGTTATTCCTGTTGGCGGCAATGGCTATACACTTGACGCAAAAGGTGCGCTAAAGGTTATAAAGAACGTTGAACCAAAAATTGTAATTCCTGTACACTTTGCAGACAAGGCCATTAACTATGAGGTCCCGCAGGCAGAACTTGCCGATGCCCTTAAAGAAATGAGCTTAGAGCCAAAAGAAGAAGTAGATAAACTCAAACTGAAATCGTCTGAACTTCCAGAATCAATGGAAACAATCATTCTTAACCGCCAGTAAGAACTTAGAATACAGATTACAGAAAAAGCTTTGTCGGGTTATTGTAACCGGAAAGTCGCTAAGCAACTAGCTTGATTAATTTGCTGATTTTGTTTCGGCTGGTTTTTGGGCGCCGCTTGTGATCACACCTTTTTTCTTTAGGGTGCGAATAGCTTGAGTGCTGAGTTTCATTTTGACTTTTTTGCCATCAATGATCAGTGTTTTTGTCTGAAGATTTGGCTTCCAGACTTTTTTGGTGTGTCGCTGCGAGAAACTGACATTATTGCCAAATTGCTTGCCTTTACCGGTGAGTTCGCATTTTTGCATAGTTATAATCCTAATCTATCTTTAATTCAGAGGTGTATTGTACAGCGCCATCTCTGTTAAGTCAACCCTGTAGTGAGCTTTCGAGACTTTCTCGGCCAAGTGGCCGAAAAACTAAGCCAGCTAAAAGGCTGGCCACTCGAAAGTCTACTACGGGGTTAACAAGAATAATCAAGCACAAGAATGATATACTAGAGGCCATGATCCCTGGAATGGACCCAATACTATACATCGTAGTTATTATTGTAACTATTTTGGTATCAATAACGCTCCACGAGGCTATGCACGCCTATACCGCCAACTGGCTTGGCGACGACACTGCTCGGTTGGAAGGTCGCTTAACCGTGAATCCAATTAAGCACATTGATCCGTTTTTGACCATTGCCATGCCAGTGTTGCTGGCAATTGCAGGAGCGCCGCCGCTTGGTGCCGCTAAGCCCGTCCCATTTAATCCTAACCGGGTAAAATACGGTGAGTTTGGCGCGGCAATGGTTGGCGCAGCGGGTCCGCTTACAAACTTGGCGCTGGCATTGATTGTGGGGTTGTTTTTGCGATTTGCCGGTGTGATGATTCCTGATGTTATGGTTCAAATATTCCTCGTATTCACACTGGTAAATTTAGCGTTTTTTGTATTTAATATGATTCCGTTTCCGCCACTGGACGGATCGCGTGTTTTATATGCCATTGCCCCAGAACCTTTGCAAAATATAATGCGTCAGATTGAGGCATTTGGGCTCTTTGGTTTTGTGATATTCTTCTTGCTATTGTTCCGATACGTTGCGCCTCTTGGGAGTGATATTATCGGTGCGTTGATGCGGATTATTATTGGAATTTAGCAAAGCATTAGTGATATAATGTAGGTGCTGGGAAATATTCGTCACAGCATGATTATCTAACAATAACATCAAGGGAACTCAATATCAGATCTTGCCGAGGCGAGTGAATGCGAGCACCCACCTGGTATCACCAGATTAATCATAGACGATGCCCAGCTCAGAACGACCAAACACCTCAAACAGAGGTGTTTTTATGTTACACCTCAAAGTACCGCATGAGGTATAATCGGTAGCTAGGCCATATTTTTTATCAGGGTATAGCTTAGTTGGTAAAGCGCACGGCTGGGGGTCGTGAGATCGGAGGTTCGAGTCCTCTTACCCTGACCAATAATAATTGCGATAAATTTTTGAAATAGCGGATCTTTATTGCGCTATACCACAGCAGTTTGTATAAATTTTGTTAAACTGAACAGAGCCAAGTAATTTGACAGGGTTATTAGTATATGTTAATATTAAATTGATAATAGTTTAAAAATAAAAATGTTAGAAAAAATACAGCGTAACGAATCAGTACAGCATCTACACGAAACAGCAATTGATCTAGTTGAAGAGATGGGCGAACAGCCGCAGCAACGGTTAAACTGGTTTATGGAGCAAACTGGAGAGTCGTTTGGCAGCGTATTGTTGCAAGTCAATGCAGCAGCTCGTGGGCTAGAAGTCCTAGCTGACTATGGATTTGATGGCGAGGGTGTTCAAGCCGGTACAATTGGTGGTTCAATTCCTCCGGATCAAGAGGATAAGTTAACTCTGGTTGATGAGCTTATTCAAGTAGCACAAGAATGCATTGCAGCTGAAATAGAAAAAGGTGAAGACCCTCAAACTATCATGGGTGGGCTTGCTGTTGCCATTCCAGCTGTTATTAATAAGCTCCACTTATTTGCTGATGGCAATGGCCGTACCAGCAGAATGCTTCGGATGGTTTTACGTGATGGCGATCAATTAGAAACTGAAAAAACCCGAGCACTTATCGTTAAGAGCGGAATCGAAAAATATGATACCACTCCTGCCGCTCCAGTCGAGAGGGCCATTTTATTAGATATTAGAAGAGATAATGGTACGAACAGCATTGTTCTAGAGGATGATTTATTTGATGATGACATTATGATTGTGGAAGAACAGATTAAAACACTGATGGTTAGTTATCCTGAATTAGATCGTAAGATTATTAAAGCGTACGAGGACACGTCTAACTTTTCAGAGAGCTTACGCTTATTAGCAAAAAACCAAGGTCTTCAAGGAAAAGTCTCTATTAAAAATATGCTGGGTAGGATTTCTGAAAC
>JBGSYV010000076.1:0-4250 GCA_041750695.1 Saccharimonadales bacterium (SeqCode)
CTGGCGCTACTTCATCTTCACTGTTGAATGCATAAAGTAGCTGTCCGGTTAGTGCGCTGACGTCGGTGTCTTTGAAAGTATCATTGCTCATTAGAGCCTTCACGACAAGACGGTTTTTGACAACCTTAATAGTTGTGTTAGATTCACGTGCTTGTTTTCTTAACTCTTGAAACTGTTTGACGCCTGTACCTTGGTACGTGGCAGCAACAGTTAATTTTGAGCTTGCAAGTAGATCGCTGACTTCTTTAACTACATCTTGTTTTTTATCTTTGGTTAATGCCATTGATTTTCCTTATTAGTGTTATGTATCGACCTTTTATTTACTACCCAAAAACAAAAAGTCTCTGGGTGGAGCCAAAGACTTATACGAACAAAACTTAAAAAGTTGACTGTTTGTACCTCGGTAGCATATTTAATTCATACTGTTGAAAGCTACTGTCTTTGGTGAACTGCTTTATATTAGCTTATTTGGGGTAAAGTGTCAATCTGTTGTTGTGAAACGCTATATAACCTAAACTCACAAGGATGCTCTGAATCGTCTTCGGGTGCGCTAGGATATAAGACGTGCAACCCGCTCAGTAACACGCCATTTTGACCGGTGTATGCGTATATGTCTACTACGGACCGGTCTGTTGCTGTTAGACGATCATCTCGAGAAAACGGTGTAATATCCACGGTTGCCGAGGACCTTGTTTGATTGTTGATGATTGGAATGCGCCACCATGTGCGCCCAAATGATTCGTGCTGGGCTTGCTGCCAATTTCTTACGGCTAATCGTTTAATAGTTGGTTCAAAGCGTTCTATGCATTGATCAAAAACCTCAAGACGTTGCTGCTCCTGGACTTCTAGGCTTGCCGGAATTACAGCTTCTTGTTTTCGCAAAAACTCTGACATCGGTTCTCCTTACATTTAAAACGACCCCTTTCGCGGGGTCGCTTGTTTGGCATTATTGACAAATAGCTCTACACCCGCAAATTGCGAGGAATAATAATGTCAATAATTATTCTTTGAGCCATATTTATTAATATATAAAACTTGTGCCGTTTTGTCAAGCCGGCAAATTCGCTCTCTGCTCTGCTGCACCAGATTGAATCTCGGCTTGCGGTAATCCTTCTTCGGGATGAGGTTCAGCCCTATCGACTGCGCGTCCTTCTAGCTGGTCATTGTTATCCGGCTCTAATGGCTCCATATTACGCCTAAATCTAAATACTAGACTTTCTGGACTAGCATGAAATTCTATTCCACCATCACCGATTCCTAATTTTCCATCAAATTCAAAACTCATAAATATTCTCCTGTTGGTATTGTTACTTCTTGCTTGGTCGGTGCATCAACTATTCCAGAAGCCAACGCTCGTAAATCTGTCGGTATAAAGCCAAACGCCTCTGGGACTACACCGGGGCACGGATCGGCTGGCTTCGGGTCCATAACCGCAATTGCTAGAGCTCCGACGGCATCAATATTTCGTCTTGCCGGTGAGTATATACTCGTAGTTTGCCAAGCCTCCAAGACTTGCTTGATTGCCAGTTTGGCTTCCCTCCTGAATCTAAAATCGTACACCGCCATCGGGTCATCATGAAGTTCGAACAGATTATCCGCAACGTTAATGATAGATCTTTTATTATGATTAACTGGATCTCGCCCCCCCGTACGCACGGTAACTGTGTTGGAATACTCTGTATGGCTACCGTTTTTTATTACGCGCCGTAACAATCCTGTTTCTATACTAAGAAGAGCGTCGTCCAAAATATGTCTAACTGATAGTGTTTCACCTACAAATGTTCTTGCTGTCATATATTTTCCTTTAATTAAAAACCGAGTGTTGAAACCCGGTTTATTATGAGGCTGTGCTGGACGCTATCCTAACGCGTACGGGCTTCAACCATGCTGAAGCACAGCCCATGAAGGCTCAGGAGGAGTTGAAGCTGGTGCACCGCATAGTTATATAACATTGGGTTAATTATAGCACCGAAATAGGAGTTGACAAGTATTTACTAGCGGCGTATAGTCCTCGTTGTGAAAACATTTCAGTCAATTATTACTAACAAACATGCATGCCGCAAGCACGGTGTGGTGTTTTATGCGTATTAATCTGGCTGGACGCGTTTGATCAAAGAATAAGAACGAATATCAAAACCGAACACCAGCCAAAACGCCGGGTTCGGTTTTTTAAATGAAAGAAATTAGCATAAGAATTATGAGTTTACTAGAACAACAAACTAATGATCATGAAGGGCTGACGGGTTCCGACACCACCGAAGGTGGAAACCTTGCTGTACTTAGATTTTCTGCCGCCCCATTAAGTGCAATTCAAGCCGCACTACGACCTGAAAAGTGTATGCGCTCAGAGTCAGAATCTGACAATAACGTTTCGGTGCGTCAAACTGATGCTTCCAGATACTCTGGCAGGCTGGCGGTCGTGGATATAACTGATACTGACAACAACGCACACTTAACCCCGAGACAACTATTAGAACTTGATCTTGAGGTGTCTGGCATTGCGTTAGCAGTCCCGCCTGAAGGCGAATAAATCTCCTAGATTTGTCCAATAGGGCTGGTAATACCGATATTCTTAACTCTGTTCTTTGTCCATTTGTTGAAGTTTGAATTGAGTGTATTTTTCAGCGGCCAGACGTGTTAGCTCTTCATCTTCGCCTTTGTTGACAAATTTCATGGCTTCACCCAGTAGTGGATGAACCTCGATTAGCTTTTCGTGCATTTCTTTGACAAGCTTACGATATCCAGGATGACCCTGTGGAGTAGTGCGAAGTTCATGTAGGTGGAAGGCTTCCCGCGCGTTGTAGGTGATCTTCCAGCGCATTTTGTGGCCAAGCAGCGTCGCATACTGGGCTTCTAGTTGATAGCCAACCGATTGCAGCTCGCTATATAACCCTAGGCTAATATCGAAGCATTGTTCGAATATATCAGACAAACCCGCCTCTTCAACGAGTTCCGGAATTTCATACCCATATCGTGGTGTTAAAAATTGCCACTCAAGATCATCAACCATTCTATGGCGTTGTAAATCACGGAAAATGCCATAGTCACAGACTAGATCCCAACTATAGTGGGCCGTTTCAATGGCTCTACCGGGCTTGTGGCGTCTGTTCAAGCGTTCACCCATATATGCTTGTAGCACTTCTGCACGCTGTTTATATGGCCAATTGGCAACTTCGGATTTAATTGATGCAAGCGGCAAACTACTGTGTTCGTAAAGAATTTCCGGTACTAGATCAAGCTCGTTTTTTGGCCAGTAGTTTGTAAGCTGTACTGATTCTGTTTCTGCACTGTGGTTATCTGGCAAATATTCGGTTGCGAGTTTTTGAACAGAGTTATACGTGTTGGCCCGATAGGCGATTGCAGCCCCGCCCCGGTCTGGCTTGTCGGCACGTTCTAAGAAAGTTGGGATGACTTTCCGGCATTCATCTAATAATTTCTGGCCGGTTTGCTTGGCTTCTGGTAGTTCATCGCTCAGTAAATGCATAATGAGGCTTTCTAGGGCTTGCCCAGATGCATAAATGCCAACAGTTGACTTCGTTGCAACCGGCAGTAGTGGCCGGGCCGCATCACAGGCCTGTGCTCTTGTGGCACCCTTCCAGGCTCCGTCTTGTTCTTTTTGGGGAGTTTTAGACTTTGTACGAACGTAAGCGGTAAGCTTGTGTACCATTTCTGAATACAGGTCAAAAATCTGATTCATGTGCGTTTCATAGACTTGCTTCGTCTTATCATTAAAATGATTAGGAGTATAGTATTTGTATTTCCCGTTTTGATCTTTTTGATCAAAGAATATGTACCTGGTTGATTGCTCTAGATATGATGCAAGCCGGCCCCACTCCAATTTTTTTGTTAAAATATTTGAAGCATCTTCAACTACCACGTGTTGGCCGACCAATTGCTGGACGGAATCATCGCCATAAGCGGTAATTACTCTCTGAAGTAATTTCTCGTCTTTGCCAAGTGTCTGTGCAAATTCATCCAAAATGGTTATGCGCATGTCGTCACCACGGCGCGACAACCTTGCCATAGCTGCAGCAGCGGTGATTGGGGTGAGTTTTTCGCCGGTGAAGGCGTAGACATTATCGGTAGAGTTGGTAACTGCTTCCTTTAGAAAGTCATGACCAGCTTTTGAAATAGTAATACCGCTCGTTGATTTGTCGACATATGGATTTTTACCTGAAACGTTTAAATTCTTAGTTGTTTTCTTTGGCTTTTTTATTGGCAGCATTGGCTCTATCATCCCCCATATGTGT
>JBGSYV010000077.1:0-3949 GCA_041750695.1 Saccharimonadales bacterium (SeqCode)
ACAAAAAGCATTATTTTAGAATGTGCGAACTTTGATATGTATTCGATCCGGCGTACCGCTATGGAACATGGCCTATTCACCGACGCAGTTACGCGGTTCAACAAGGGCCAGTCAGCGCTACAAAATGACAAGGTTTTGGCATATGCTGTTGCGATGTTGCAAAAACACGCAAGCGCAGAAGTCGCCAGTGAAGCGGCTGATCTGCATAAGAAGCTCCAACCCAATCCAGGTATTTCAATGGATGAAGATTTTATTAATCAGCGACTAGGCACTGAGCTTAATAAAACAGAAGTTATAAAAATACTTAATAATGTCGAATTTGATATTAAACCACAGAGCGATTTACGGATTTCTGCTCCGTTTTGGCGGACTGATATTGAAATACCAGAAGACATTGTTGAAGAGGTTGGTCGATTATATGGATATGATCAGTTACCTCTCACGCTACCTAAACGCACCACAAAACCGGCGCCACGAAACGAGATAATTGAATTAAAAAACACAATACGTAACGTGTTAAGTGCTGCCGGTGCGAATGAAGTTCTGACATACAGTTTTGTGCACGGTAAGCTCCTGGATGCCGCCTGTCAGGATGTTGACAAAGCATTCAAATTAAGCAATGCTCTTAGCCCGGATTTACAATATTACCGATTGAGCTTAACCCCAAGCTTGCTTGATAAAGTGCATACTAACATCAAAGCAAACTACGATGAGTTTGCGATATATGAGCTAAACAAAGTACATAACAAGCGAGACAAAGATCATAATGAACCAAGTGTCCCTGATGAGAAAAACCGGCTGGCTTTTGTATATGCTGCAAAAAATCCAAGCGCAGAGGGCGCTGCATATTACCAGGCGAAAAAACAACTCGATAACCTACATAACTCATTTAACATCACTACCGAAGTACAGCCATTAACAGAAGGCTACGCGGGAAAAATTGTAGATCTACAGGCATGGTTTAGCCCATTCAACTCAAGTCGGTCGGCACTTATATTCATTACATTGCCAGGCTCTGAGGATAAAACCTTACTTGGGGTAATTGGTGAGTTCAAACAATCAGTTAAAAAGAAACTAAAATTGCCCGAATACTGTGCGGGGTTTGAACTTGATTCCGCAATTTTGCAACTAGCCGCAGGCAACAATAATTACCAGCAACTATCTAAATTCCCCAAAACTCAACAGGACATTAGTTTTAAGGTGAGCACGCAAATAACCTACAAAGAACTACGGGATACAGTTTGGCAACAGCTCGTGAACGCCGAACAAGATCAGGGGTATAGTGCATCATTGTTACCACTAGATATTTATCAAGCAAAGGATGACAGCAAGCATAAAACCATTACTTTAAGAATTGAATTGAGCCATCCAAGTAGAACGCTAGTTACCAAAGAAGTTAATATACTCCTCGACAAAATCGCTGTTGCAGCAAAAGAAGCGCTTTCTGCGCAGCGTCAATAAGCCTAAAAAACCAAACTCAATTAAATAAGTTTGCTGCTTGCAAAACGCTAATGGTATATTTAAGTGTATAAAGTAAACGAGGAAAATAAGTATGATTTTACGAAAACTAGATAGTAATGGTATCGCTGCACCAGTTATTGCAGTAATCATAGTAGTTGTTCTGGCTATTGCCGGCGCGGGCTATTTTGTATATCAGAATAATAACGAGACTGAAGATACGGCATCAACCTCTAACCAAGCTCCTGAGAATGATATCGTATTTGATCCTATTGCGAGCCAGGATCTGTCATTCGCGGCTACCATATCTGGAACTCAGGAAGGTGAATTGTTTCAAGCAACAATGGAATCCGATGGAGAGGGAAATTTTCAGATGACATCAATGTTTGATGGGCAGGAAACTCGAATTATTACCACAAAAGATGCGTATTACACTTGCACTGGAGATGATTGTATTAAAATGCCACAGAGCCAAAATACCGCAAATGACTATAACATAGATAGCTACGTATATACTGATGAAGATATCGAATCCTACCAAGAGAATGCCCGCTACGAAGGGCGCGGCGAATGCCCAGCTGGTACTTGTGATATTTGGGTTGTAACAGAAGCAGAAGGAACAAGTAAGATATATATCGATTCATCTAGCCGCCGGATCAGCCAAATTGAAACAGAAGCTGACGGAGAATCCTCCAAAATCGTATTTGAATATAAGGATGTGACAATTCAAGTGCCAGTAAATGCTCGCGAACTAGAAATGCCTACTTTATAAGTAGACTACTTTACTTTATTGTTCCCAAAAGATAGATATCCTAAAACCAACCAAAATATCAATATTCCACTGCTGAGTATGAGTAGGAAGCTTAGTCCGAATTGTGCAATTATGATCATGGAGGCTGCAGTAAATAGTCCACCACCAACAACAGGCTCAAATAATAATTGCTTGTAACCAAATCGTTCAACAGCATGAGATTTGTTATCTTTGTCGGCTGATTTCATTAATAAAAGACCGGTAGCGGTCATGCCCATGGACTGTCCATAATCGCCGATTCCCCGCTCGAACCAATATTTACCCATGATTCGTGGGGCAAGTAAAAAGAAGACTGATATATTCCAGATTGTTCCTGCAACTGCCAGAATCGCAAATGGCGCCAAGTTATCGTTAATTGCAATTAAGGACATGGTGGCAATCGCGGCAATGATCACCAGCTCTAGCGCCAGACCACCAATAAAAAGTATGGTTGGTCCGTGAATGATTTTTTCTAGACGCAGTTTAGTTAAAAATAATTGTACGAAAATGCCACCAATCATCGCCAGTGGAAATAGTGGAATGAATGCAAAAAATTCAACACCAGTTATTGGTTCAATCCAAAGATCTTCTATGTATACTAAAAGCTCTTTTAGTAAATAACCAACGGTGATTGCCAGGGCGATCAGACTGACTTGAATTATTGTTCTAAGAATATTGTGGCGGGCAAAAAATTTGCTGTGTGTATCTATAAGCCAGACTCTTAATGCATGGTGAAATGGAACTGGCTGGGAGCTTTGTTTTTTAGCAACCAGTGACTTCCGGCGGTGAAATGCAATGAATAGCAATCCACTCGCCAGGCCGGTGACCAGCCCAACGGTTGCTAGCCCGAGGGCTAGGTCTCTACCTTGTTCAAACCCTAATTCAGAAAATAATCCGCTTAAGCCCGCTGCGGTTCCGTGGCCACCCTCAAAACCAATTTCAATTAACGCAGCAGATAACGGGCTCATATTAAAAATCGGTACGAGTATGAGCATGGTAACAATAACGCCAACCACATATTGACCCCAGGCGATTGATTGACCAAACACCACTTGTGGTCCGGCAAACTTCCAGATTTTGCGCGGGCTCATAATTTTTTTACCAATCAAGAGGGTGGCAAACACTACGTTAATTAACAAGGAGGGTATTGTAGCCCAGACGGGCAGGATGTCTGACTCAATATAGGCCGACTGCCCACGGAATACTAAAAACAGTAAACCTATGATCACTGCTGCTGGAACAATTTGAAGTAACAGGTTTTTTCGGGTGTACAGAAATAAACTACTCAACCCGAGCGATATGAGCAGTAAATAGCTGATAAATGTTTCCATACGAAGCGATTACTGTTTCATGAAATCATTATTATTGTTAAGACGTAAAGCAGTATCTGATGTGAATAATGCACCTGACTGGGCGGGCAAATAAACTATAAACAAAAAGCCAAGACAGCCCACTAGAATTAAAAAACCTATGATAATCGCTGCGATAATTGGCCCTTTACTGTGGTGATTAGGAAATTCAGCGAGCGGGGTGCCTTGCCCAGGCTGCAGGGGTGCAACAATTGGTGCGTGGGGTACATCCTGCGCTGGATCTGCAATATTTTGTGGCGAAGAAGGTGAAATGGTTTGTGGATCAGGACTACGCACGGTAGTGGATGTGTGGGCTGGTGCTTGTTGAGTTTGCTTGTTCTCTTGATTTTGT
>JBGSYV010000078.1:0-2226 GCA_041750695.1 Saccharimonadales bacterium (SeqCode)
GCCTTTTGCCAGCCAGCTTTTTTCATGGATGTATACAAGGCTTTTTTGCTGCCATTGATCGCCAGGTTTACCGGATCTCCTAACAGCCCATCAGATGTTCGGGCCCGACCATTAAAATACGGCGGTAGGTAGATTTTGGATAAAAACCGGTGCATCCTTGGCAAAACAAAATAAGCGGTCAGGAGCCACAAACCAATCAAACTAAACGCCGCATGGTCGCGGTACCAAACATTCGGAATTAGCGTAGTGTAAGCCTCCACCACCAAAATGATAACGATAATGGTAAGCCCAATTACCCCAACTCGTTTTAAGGGAACTGCAAAGCGGCTAATATATTTCATGTTATTCCTCTACTGTTTGGCAGTCTGGGCACAGGTGGGTACCTCTGCCAGCAACTCTTGTCTTATGTATCATACCACCACAGCGCGGGCATGGCTGTCCATTTTTGCGAAATACATTTGCGAACGTTAGATAACTCCCCTTGTTCCCTTCGGCATCGACATAATTTTTATCGGTTGATCCGCCGTGTTTAATGCTTAGTAGCAGTACATCCTTAAGGTCTGTGTACAGTTTGGCCAGTTGCCCATTGGTCAGGTTCGCAACGATTGTTTGGGGGTGGATTTGCGCTGAAAACAATGATTCATCAGCGTAGATATTCCCTACTCCGGCAATAACGGTTTGATCCAGCAAGACTGCTTTGGCGGCTGATTTATTCCTGCGGCGCATACGTAGAATAAAATCATCTGCAGTAAACGCCGCTTCAAGCGGTTCTGGGCCTAACTTTTTGAAAAAATTGATATTGGGCACTTCAACCGTGGGTAATAGCCGCATCCAGCCGAATTTTCTTTGATCATTAAAAAATAATTTAGCACTCCCAAAATCGATAACCACCCTTGTTGATCTATCCGGTAATTTCCCGACCAAACTACTGTTTGGATGCCCCGCCCCAAACCGCACCAAGCTAGAGTCCGGCCCGTGGCCGATGTATTCTGATTTTGACCTACTACTTTTTGCTTTTTGCTTTTTGCCCTCTTCCACGTACACTAACTGCCCCGTCATCTTTAAGTGAATGACGAGACTATAGCCGCTATCAAGCTCAATCAGTAAAACTTTAGCCCGGCGGGTTACCGAGCGCACCTTGGCACCAATCATGAATTTTTTTACATCGCTTGGTGCATTCGGAAAGCTTTTTTGCCAATCAAACGTCACGGCGACAATTTGTTTTCTTGGTAATAAACGGTGCAATCCCCGTTTTACCGTTTCTACCTCTGGAAGTTCTGGCATATCATCATTATACCAACGCCGCCTCTGCCGAAGTAGACACATAATCAGCTGCTCCTGCACGTAAATGAGTGGGCATAGCCTGTGACCCGCAAATCAGATATACGTTCAATAGTCCTGTAAGCAAGACACGGCCCACTTCAAATGCATCAATTTCCTTCAAAATGAGTTCCTTGCTAGTCCCCTCTGCACGATATGTATCTATAACCCCTATTAACGGGAATCCGGGTACATCAGCGGCGTCAAAACCCTCCGATTGAGCCGAATGGTCAGAGTATTCAGATTTCAACACTGAATCATAAACGGCATCGGCTTCTGGGTTAGAAAGCCGCACCTCCAGCCCGCTGAGCTCATGGCCAGAGAATGATCGATTGGTTACCTGCATGCAACTACTCCGTTTGGTTAAGTTTGCCTTTTTAGAGGCTTCGGCTACGTTTTACCGTCTTAATTCTTAAGTATACTCTTCCCCGTCAATATTGAATACTAAAATGACTACGAACAAGGTTGGGTATAATAGTATCTATGCGTAGCTCTATCGGCGATATATTGTCTTCTCGACAACCCAAGGAACCCCGAGAGTTTTCAGTGATTCGTGATTTTATTAAACAAAATTACAACATTAATCCACAGTTACAAATCCGCGGCAAAAACATAATTATTGTCGTCCCTGACGCAGCAACTGCTGGCGAACTACGCATGCGTCTACATGAACTTCAAGCAGCCTGTGGTAACGATAAAAAACTTATGATCAGAATTAGTTAAATTGTAATCGCCGACGTTGTCGCTTGGCGACCAAGTAGACGAACTTCTAATTTACGACTAATTTCAACCTGCTCGGCAGCCGCAGCAGCATCCTCACCATCAAGCCAGTGTTGTTGTGACGCATCAACGGTTCTAATAATTGCCGAGAGTGGCATATACATCTCATGGATAGTGGGTCTTATG
>JBGSYV010000079.1:0-4613 GCA_041750695.1 Saccharimonadales bacterium (SeqCode)
AAGTATCTTGACCGGTTCGACGTAACCGACAAAGTCGTAAAGAAGTAAAGGCGCATTTATCATAGCAATAATATCATTTTGATGGTATTATATGTTGATGACGAGGACACCATTGAGCCCTGAAATAATATCTGCAACCCTATACCTCCCCAATGGTTCTGCGAGTGAGGTCCCATACACGCCATCCGCTGCGGACTTTAAGCATATGGACTTGGCGATTAAGGAAGCAGGACTTGCAGTTTCTGAGGGTAATCCGGCAGTGGGTGCTGTGGTTGTGTCTCCGAGCGACGTTTACTCTGCACATTCTACAGAGCTAAGTGATAGAGACTTACGAAACCACGCTGAAATGAATGCATATGGCATGGCTCAGCCTGAGCTTGGGGATGATATGAGTCACACCATGTGGTATACAACCGTAGAGCCATGTCACATGTGCTTGGGGCCGATCGTGCAAGGTGAAGTAGGGGCCCTTTACTATGCGGTGGCAAGGGATGATGCCCCAGATTTTTTCCGCCCAAGAGCCATCGTTTTAGATCAGTTATTACGCGATGCTGGGCGAACTATTCTGGTAGTATCTGGTATCCGTAGAGAGCAGTCGCTTAAGCTATTAATTGGTGAAAACAAACGACATACTAGTGGGCAAAAAAAGCGTTCTAAATAAGCTAGAAGTGTACCTAAATACTTCAGGTTTTAATTAGTGCTGGGCGATTGCTTGATTTTATATAATCCGTTGTTTGCGTTTTTTATAAATTCACTTTTTGCAAACTAACAGTGGTAAGCAGCATAGTGACTCGCGGCGGCTTTGTCGAATTTTTCTAGGGTTTTGAGCGTAATACTGACAATTACTTTGCGTTCTATGGCAGCGGTTGCAAAATAGGGGTTCAACCGGCGCAGAATTGTACTTGTGAGCGCCGTAGCGTCCTCTAGGGCGGCTGGGCGGTGCTTGCACGCTTCGAATATGCTTATAAAGATTTTGTCTCGAGAAAATGGCTCTGTGTCTGTTTCAGTCGGGCTGGGTTTGTAGCTCACTGAGTAAGAAAGGTCGGCAGCCTCTATAGAGGTGAATACAGCATTACATTGCAAACAGTGTCGCCGCCGCCAGATGTTGTTGTCTCGCTTTTGTTGCCGTGAATTCACCACACTTGTTTTAGCCGCACAATAAATACAATTCATGGACGTTAATCCTCCAATTTTCTATATTCTGTATTCTAAATTCTTATATACCATGTCAATATGTTGACATAACGGTATCAAAAACACCAGTGGAAAACTTTATAAAAACTGTGGGTATATGTATAGCTACCGTTTAAATCCGGAATATATTCTGCCGAGCTTTTGTTCAATGCTAGTTTTTTATCAGGCTGGAAGCGAGATAATTAATCCCAGCTTTCGTATTTCTGTGCGTTTTTTACCTTTTTCTTCACAGAGCTTACGTATTTGTAGAATATTCCAGGCAGAACAGCGAATAATATCATAAAAAACATACGGTTTAGTAGGATAAATAAAATTTGCAACAGGAAGGGCATCAAATATAGAATTTGCAAGGTAGTTAATGCTCGAATTGTAAATAAAAAATTGGTTGAATGCCATAAATAAAGAGATACTATTAATCCCAAAAAAGACAAACATACAGCGGGAGCAATAAAAAAGTAAATTAATATAACCTGAAATATACACCAACCCGAGCAGTTGGTGTATAAATAAAAAATGACATATGGTCCGATCAGCAGGATGACGCTACTTAGTAATGCGAGGGTTTTTGTAAAAACTGATAAACTAGGTACTTTCTGAATTATTTTTTCGTTTTTGTTTGTAGATATACTATCGCCAGTGGATAGTTTGACGTTTAGTGAATCAATAATCTCGATTTGGGGGGTTTTATCTAAGTTTTTATTTTCTTCTGGCATTTTAATCTTTCTTTAGGTTCATTTTAGCATAAGTCTATTAGTTAATGGAGGATGGCTTTAAACAGAAAACCCCTTCGTATTGAAGGGGTTTTGTTCATCTGCTACCTAGGTGTTAACTAGAGGCAGCCGCTGTTTTTCGATTCCGTCTCACTCTGTTTACTGGTCGTTTCGGACCGGTAGTGAAAACAAGTTCCTCGTAAAACAGCTTAAAGTCCTCTAAAGAGGGCTTAATTCTACTGTTACTCACACGTGAGCCTCGTTTAACTGTAAAAATATAGCAAAATGGGTGAAAAATGTCAATAGTAGGTGGGTAATAATGCTACAATAGTTCAGAATGAACTCCACAAAAAATACCCCTGTTTACGCGCTTCATAACACCACAAATGGTGTTAGAAGCGGTATTTTACATACCCGTGCAGGGGCGGTAAAGACACCATTTTTTATGCCGGTTGGCACAAGAGGCGCAGTTCGTAGCTTAACCCCCGAGCAGGTTAAGAGCACCGGCGCACAGCTTATTTTGGGAAATACCTATCATTTACACCTTGATCCGGGCGAGAAAACAATCAAGAAACTTGGTGGCTTGCACGCGTTCATGAACTGGGATGGTCCGATATTGACTGATTCTGGCGGGTTTCAGGTATTTTCTCTGGCGCACATGAGTAAGATTACAGAGGAGGGTGTAACGTTTAATAACCCCAAAAATGGCGATAAGGTGTTGCTCACACCGGAAAAGTCCATGCAAATACAGCTCGATCTTGGCGCAGATATTATTATGGCGTTTGATGATGTAGTGGGGCTTGATGATACATCCAGGAAGCGCGAAACAGAGGCATTTGAGCGAACTCATCGGTGGCTGGATCGATCTATCGCCGAGTTTAAACTCTTAACGAAAGACATGGAAAAACCCCCGTTGCTTTTTGGGATTGCTCAGGGTGGCTTAAACAAGGATTTACGTAAAAAAAGCCTAGAAATGGTCCAATCGACCGATGTTGACGGGATAGCCATTGGTGGTCTATCTGTTGGTGAAGGCACGCCACTAATGCATGATATGCTTGAATTTTTATCCCCGTTGTATGATCCAGCTCGAGCACATTATCTTATGGGAGTGGGCGAACCAGAGAATATGCGGTTTGTTATAGAGCACGGGATTGATATGCTTGACTGTGTATTGCCAACTCGAAATGCTCGACACGGGTCTTCATGGATAACCGGGGATAAGAAGATTCACTTAACGAATGCCAAATATAAAGAGGACATATCAGTTATTGACTCGGGCTGTGACTGTTACACCTGTCAGAGCGGCTATAGCAGGGGATTTTTACGCCATCAATTTAAAGTAGGGGAAACCCTAGCCGGCACTTTAACCTCAATCCACAACATTCGCTATCTCGAAAGGCTTTGCGAGGAATACCGACAGGGATAACTTTATTATTGATTTGGGCTTAAAGAAAGCGTAGGCTAACGGTATGAATATTTGGAGAAGAGATACAGGTGCAATTGAGCCGGTAGATCAATCGGGTGAACATACGTAATGAAGGGGGGCCCATCGGCTTATTCTCAGAAGTTTGGAGAGAAGCACCTATCGATGAAACTGATCCTGGTGCAGTGTGTGAACGTGATAGGTTAAGGAGTGCTATATTCGGTGTGTTTTTCGGTGAAGTTGATAAGCACACGGGCGAACGACCGAGGTTACCGTTTAGTGTGCTCCCTGTTGAAGCTGTTGATTCGATGTCTCCAGGGGTGAGAGAAGCTTATGAGTCTGAGTTTGCAGTAGCGCAAGATCCACGATCAGGTAAGTTACCCCAAGTTCACCCATCACCTGATACGATGGGGTAATTCTGGTTGTTCTACACCTCTGTTTTTGGTAATATAAGTAGGTTCTAAAATTGAGGGCGGTTAGCTCATTTGGCTAGAGCGCTACATTGACGTTGTAGAGGTGATAGGTTCGAATCCTATACCGCCCACCAAACTTTAACAGGACCCTTAACAGAGGGTTTTTATTTTGTTAATAAAACAACAATAAAGTACTAGCATTTTAGTACTAGCTTGTATATACTCCTTATTTGTCAGGCGAAGTTTTGCGATGTGTTACATCGAACATAAAGTATCGTGCTTAATTGCGAGAAAGCACGATACTTTTATTTTAATATAAATTACCTAAACTCTTTATGAATGAAGCAGCCTAAATGTTACTTTGCACCGCCAAAATAACCAAAAGACTTCAAATATCTTTACAACTATACCTTTCAAGGGGTCAAATTCCATGTACTTTCTTGTATCGACAAAGAAAGTACAACAAAGAAACTCGGCCGGCTGTAAACTCTTGATGTATCTGATTGTGCGAAACAGGCTCGCTTGCGGAACTCAGTGCTACCATTGCCACTGGCAATAGTAGCACCTCAAACAGTCCTCGCGCCCAAGGACGCCTGTTGTAGCACAACATCTACTCAGGAGTTTCCAGAGGCCATTCTAATTGCAGTATTATTTATAAAGCATGGAAAGCAGGCTTTCCATGCAGATGTTAATTGGGCATCGGCTTTTTCCTGAAGGCTTCACGTCAAACAAACAACAAGAGAGCCGAGGACTGTCTGAGCCGCCATATTGGCGGAGAGTTCCGCAGGCTGTTGTTTGGTTTGACAAGTGAGCCTATCAAGAAAAAACGTTAGCCCGCTGGTTTTGTATTACTTTTGCCTAAACAAAAGTAAT
>JBGSYV010000080.1:0-4424 GCA_041750695.1 Saccharimonadales bacterium (SeqCode)
TTTATAAATACTAGTAATTGGGAAGACAAAAAAGGGCTTGGTGCGGTTGGTGTATCTGGAAGTTCATGCCAAACAAGTATCCCGTCGGGTGATTACAGCAAGGTAATGGTTCACTATAAAGCAGATGACGGTTCGGCCAAAGGCGAAGCATATAAGTACCTTTAGATTTAAATTGCTAGCGTTACAGCTCAATTTTGCAGTATTATGATGACATGTCCAGCGAGATACCAAGCTCGTTTTCAGACGAAAAACTTGTGGCGCATGTTAGAGATGGCTCACCACAAGATTTTCGATTATTGGTTGAACGCTATCAGCAAAAATTGTTTAGTTACGTACGTTCGTATATTCAGGACCATTCGTGTTCGGAGGACATTTTGCAAGAAGCATTCATAAAGATGTATATAAACATCAACACCTTTGATTGTAATAAATCGTTTTCGGCGTGGGCTTACAAAATTGCGCACAATGAATTGATTAACTACATACGCAAGCATAAACGGGAGATTACTCCGAAAAATGAGACATGGGTTGGGGAGATTGCCGATGATCGTCTGTCTCTTGAAGATGAACTCGATACTACCTTCACTAAGGATGGTTTACATAGGGCAATTCGGCAACTCCCCATGAAGTACCAAGAAGTGATTGTTTTATATTATTTTTACAATAAGGATCACAAAGAAATTTCTGAGATCGTATCATCGCATCCATCAACCATCGCTACCAGAATTTCTCGAGCAAAAGATAAGCTAAAACGTCAACTAAGAAAAGGGGACCGGCAATGAGCGATTCATTGAAATCAATCAAAATAGCCGATACAGTTATGAATCGCATTGAGCGCGAAGCTATTACCATGCGATCCCCCAAAAGCATTCGGCTTAGGGCGTTGTTGGCCCAGACTGGTCTGTCGGTTTTAATTGCTGCAGGTATTGTTGCGTTGACCGCAGTGTTATTTGGAGTTAAAAACGGACTTTTTATAGATTACCTAGGTATGCCAAGTGGGGCAGTACTATTCTTGCAATCTTTGCCAATTATCGGAATATTATTCGCTCTAACATCATTTGCTGCAATCATGCTGCTATACAAGCAACTGCGCATTCAACTAATTAGTGGCAACTTTCGTCAAGCATTTGCAGCTGCAATTATTGTTGTATTTGTGTTCGGCGGACTGGGGGGTATTGGGAATGCAAATTATTTGCCGACAGCATTAAACACGATAGCATATGGAACACAAGCTAAGCCTGTTAAGTATCAGGGGGTTGTTGCTGATATTTCTGGTGATCAAATTGAACTACATGTGGGAGATACAATAAAGATCATTGACACAAATAAACTGGCTCTAGCCGGAATTGCCAAAAATGACACTATCCTTGTGCTGGGATTTGAAGATAACGAAATTATTCGAGCGCGGGCGCTGTCTTTGGTTGAACGATACGAGAGCACAGAAAATGAGACACCACAAAATTCGCTCAACAAACAGCAAGATACTGAGGTTGATGAGCCAGAACCTGAACTGACACCACTTCCTGATTCGCAGACCGCACCAGTGCCTAATGATCCAAAACCGAGCGCCGAACCGGTAAAACCAAAACCACAACCCAAGCCTAAATCGATTTCAATCACTTCTGCATTAAAAATCAACGATTCAAAAGCTGAGGTTAAATGGTCCTCTAACTTTGAGCTTACCAAAGGATTTATCGTCATTTTCAAAAAACAATCTAACCCATCATATGAAGATGACGATTCATACAAATGGGTATTCAACTCACCTGGCAACAACGGGATTGGATATGCCAAGCCAGTATATGGTGCGGGAACATATTACATCCGTGTTTGCGAGCTAACAAGTTCGGGGCAGTGCGGAATTTATTCCAATCAGGTCACGGTACAATTTGAAGAATAATACCATTAACAGCAATTTGTAGGAATTGCGATAAGCAATGATTTAAATAAGTATAGCTAAAATAGCAAAAGAGTGGTATAATAATCGAAATATGAGCAGAGTAGGTAACCCGGAATATTTACAGCAATCATTTACCCAAATGACAGATCTGTTTAGCATTGCGCTGATAAAATCAGAGATGATTATGTCGGGCGCCGGAACAATAGACAGATACGCGGAATCGTTGATTAGTGAACGATATAAGCATTGGCCCGTCACGGCTATGCTCGGCAGGGTCGCAACGATTGCCGCTGAACTTAGCCATGAAAATGGTCAGTATGATCAAGCACTACGAAATTGTCGCGCGTTTGTGCACGGCGGTATGATAGGCGCAAGACTCGTGGATGAATTTATTCCGGATTTGAATGCCGCGATACTATGCCATGAACTTCCTTTTGCAAGGTTTGGCCATGAAACAGTCGATCATGACGAGCCGCGATCCGATGAAGATGCTATCCGAATTAATCAAGTTGGTCAACAGGCCTATTTGTATCGAGCAGTAGATGATTTTAAAACGTTTTTTGAAAAGCGACTGCCAGACGCATATGTCTCAACAGAGGAAAGAGATGCAGCAGTAACCGGGTATGGATACATGCTGTACTGTGCTGAGCAGGCGATTCAGGCCTGTAGCAGGCAGCCAATGCTTACCGCAGGTGACGAGTATTTCATGAATGCTTGCGGGATAAAGGCTACTGATTAGCATTTGTTGAATGGACTGTTAGCCACGAATATAGATGTAGGTAACGTAACCAACAAATGCGGCTAGCATAAGTAGTGCTTCTGGGCGGGACAATACAAATCGTTTTTTGTAGAACAATAGAAATACCGATAGTAATAGTACCGCTCCAAGCCCCACCACAGCATCAACTATTAGCACAGGATTAAAGTACAGAGGTCTAATGGCCGCACTCAGCCCAACTACCCAGAAAATATTAAAGATATTAGATCCGATAATATTTCCGATTGCAAGATCCACTTCCTTTTTGAAGGCTGCTACGGCTGAAGTAGCCAGCTCAGGCATAGAAGTACCGATTCCAATAATGACAATTCCAATAAATGCTTCGGACAAGCCCAGGATTTTTGCAACCTCACTGGCATGGGTAACAAGCATATCGCCGCCAAGCCCTAGTGATGCGACACCAATTACAATGAGCAAACCCGCGATTTTTGGGCTTGATCCTTCAATACCATAGTTTGGCGCTGATTCCGGTTGGGTCGACGAAATGCGTTCGTTTGTAAAAAGCCGGATGATATACCATAAAAAACAACTAAAAACGGCTATCAATAAAAATCCCTCGGGTCTGCTGATCATGTTTGGTGTGCCAAATATGGAGCCGCCCATGACGATAAGTAGCAGTGCACCAAAAATAGCAATCGGAACTTCGCGTTTGAGGGCTCTACTTTTAATGGCTATGGGGGTGATGAGGGCGGTGATTGATAGAACCAGCAAGATGTTGGTTATGTTGCTACCGAGTATATTGCCAAGTGCAATATCGGCTGAACCTTGGATTGAGGCGAGCGTGGTTACAACTAATTCTGGGAGGGAGGTGCCAAATGAAACAATGGTGAGCCCAATAATTACGTTAGAGATTTTGAAATATCGTGCAATAGATGAGGAGCCTCTAACCAGCAGCTCAGCTCCGCCGAGTAATAAGATCATGCCAAGAATAATTCCACCGATATTAAAAATCATGATTGCATTGTAGCGTGGATAATAAATTTGAGTAGTGTAATTTATGCATCTAAAAAAGAATTACGATGATTTTGCATGGTGTGAGTAAATTGAGTATCCTATAAGCTATAGTGATTACGTTTTATAAACAAACAATTGAAGAAACAATTAGCCACCTAAAAAGCACGCGCGAGGGCTTAACGGTTGCAGAAGCTGAAAAACGGTTAAAACAATATGGCAAAAATCAAATAAAGGTCCGTGGCGCTCCGTTATGGAAAAAGCTGGTTGAGCCTTTTGCTAGTGTATTTATGCTGATGCTAGGTATCGCCATAGTAATTAGCGTACTCATGAACGAATCAATAGACGCTATAATTATTGGCGCAATAATTTTGCTCACGGTCGGTATATATTATGTACAGCGGTTTTCAACAGAGCGGGTTTTAAGGGCACTCCAAAAACACGATATTCAAAAAATAACTGTTTTTCGCGGCGGCAAAACCACCGAGGTTGAAGACCAATTGCTTGTACCTGGGGATGTAATACTACTCAACGAAGGCCAAAAGATTCCAGCCGATTGCCGGGTATTGACAGCCAATAACGTTCGAGCAGATGAGGCGTTGCTAACGGGGGAGTCGATGCCGGTGGAGAAGCACTCTAATCAGCTAGATAAAGACCATCCAGTATATGAACAATCAAATATGTTGTTTGGCGGCGCCTATATTGTTAGTGGTTCAGTAACAGCCATGGTGGTCGCGACAGGTAACAAAACCCAGTTCGGGCAACTAGCAACACTGACTGATCCCACTGATCTTG
>JBGSYV010000081.1:0-1967 GCA_041750695.1 Saccharimonadales bacterium (SeqCode)
TTATACTTTTCCAGGTCGCTGTAATTGAAACACTGCAAAGACTGAAGTGGGCTCCGGATGTTATTCATTGCAATGACTGGCAGACGAGTCTGATCCCGGTTTATTTGAAAACCAATTATAAATGGGATAAACTTTTTGACAATACTTCTGATTCCCATTAACCCCTAGTATACTAGAACTCGTGAAGATTTTGGGAATAGAAACTAGTTGTGATGAAACTGCCGCTGCCGTAGTGCAAGATGGCTCAACGCTTTTATCAAATGTGGTGGCCAGTAGTATGGATATTCATGCTCAGTACGGCGGCGTTGTGCCAGAAATCGCGGCCCGTAGCCATATAGAGGCGATAAATCCGGTCATAAATCAGGCATTAACAGATGCAAAATGCACTTGGAACGATTTAGACGGGATTGCTGTTACACATGGAGCTGGACTTGGCGGCTCATTATTAATCGGTGTTTTAGCAGCGCGTACTGCTGCAATTATTCATGGGCTTCCTATTTATCCTATTAACCATGTAGAGGCCCATGTTTACGCAAACTTTTTAACAAAATCTGTTGTACCAAATTATGCACTCCCAAGTCATCAGCCAAAATTTCCGATGTTAGCGCTCATTGTATCTGGTGGCCACACCCAATTAGTTTTGTTTAACGATCATTTTGATTACACCTTACTAGGGAGGACAACCGACGATGCCATCGGTGAAGCCTTCGATAAAGTCGCAAAAATCATCGGCCTTCCCTACCCTGGCGGCCCAAGTATTGCTAAAGCCGCCCAAGATGGCGACCCCAAAAAATACCCGCTGCCAAAATCCAAAGTTAACGGCAAATACGACTTTTCGTACAGTGGCCCCAAAACAGCCGTTTTAAGGCTTGCTCAACAAGAATGCGGCAAAGATTACACATTCCCCTCCTATAAGCTGTCAGAACTGCTCTCTGATCGTCAGAAAGCTGATATTGCTGCCAGCTTCCAACAAGTTGCTGTTGAAACCGTGGTAGACAAAACTATTCAAGCTTTTGAAGAGTTTTCCCCAAAAAGTGTGGTTATAGCTGGCGGTGTCGCAGCCAATCAAGAACTCCGGCAACAACTACGTGAGCGCCTCCCCATCGACATCAACTACACTGATATAAAATTATGCACCGATAACGGTGCCATGATCGCAACCCTTGGCTGCTACAAGACCATGCTACATCAACCCGCTGCCGATCCCTACTCCCTTGATATTCAGCCCAATTTAACTATGTAATAACACCTAAAAAATGCAATATTGAACGGGGTTTTTATATTTGTTATGGTTAAGTGGCAAAAACAAAAACGGGAAAAACGATCACGGCGTATCCGTGAAGTACTTTGTAGAAACAAAAAACAGTTGCGGGCTAAAATTTTGCATTTTGGCAGTTGTTTTGGGGCTAGTGAAACGGGAGCACCTAGTTAAAGGCGTGTCAATTTCACGTGAAACAGGGGTCATACTCTGTAAATATAATCATCTCGATAACAGAGGTGATTTTTTTATGATTAAGTGCTAGTCTAGATACATATGAAGTTGAGCAAGGTCTATGAGCCAAATCTATATGAAGCGGATATCTACACCCTATGGGAAAAGGGCAGGGCATTTGAGCCGAAAAATAGAGGAAACGTTGAGAGCTACTCTGTTGTAATACCCCCTCCTAACGCTAATGGTGATCTGCATATCGGTCACGGGCTCACTATGGCAGTAGAAGACATCGCTACCCGCTATCACCGAATGACGGGCAAAGCCACGCTCCTGTTACCGGGAGCGGATCATGCGGGCTTTGAAACACAAGTAGTGTACGAAAAGCACCTCGCCAAAGAAGGGAAGAGTAGATTCGACTTCACCCGAGAGGAGTTATATAGCCAAATCTGGGACTTTGTCGCCCAGAACCGCGAGAATTATCAATCGCAATTTAGAAAACTCGGCGCGGGACTCGATTGGTCGCGTTATGTATTTA
>JBGSYV010000082.1:0-2344 GCA_041750695.1 Saccharimonadales bacterium (SeqCode)
TATCAAGCGACGAAAGCTTGCTGTACGTAGGGGGTCAGTTCGGCTCAGTTAATGCTTCATCAGTTACACGGACAAATCTAGCTGCCTTCGACACGAGCACTTCTGCCGATGCTGGATTTAGTGCAACAACTAATCTTAGGGTTGATAGCCTGGAGCTGCTTAATGATGAAAAGTTATTTGCAGGCGGTGTATTTAGCGCGGTCCAGGGGCCAGTTGATAGGCCTGGTTTTGCGGTGTTTAATACAGATGACAGTAGTCTCGATGATTTTAACCCTGATATATATTTTGGTGGTAGCAACAACTTTTTTGACCAAACAGATGGTGTGAATGTTATTGCCTTTTCCGCGGATACAGAGAGTTTGTATGTCGGGGGTCGTTCGCAGGTGAATTCATCAAATGGAACGAGTGATTTTGGTCTTACTGTGTTTACTCCTACATCAGATGCAGGTGATGGCAGCCCGGATAATGATTCTGGTGATCCGACTTCAGGCACTGGTTCTGATGGCGCAAATAGTACCGGTGCCGATGGCGACTTGGGGAACGACCTGGCTGCAACCGGTTATAATCAAGCATTAATCGCATTGTTAGCCGTTATTTTACTGGCTGGGGGTGTATTGGTATCGCGTAAGCGCATGGTCAGTACGGTGTAGCCAGAGATAGCAAACAGTACATAACAAATACGTGTCATCTAATACGAAATAAGTAAGCAATAGCGTATAATAAATATCTATAATGGCAAAAGATAAATCCCAAGTAAATACTACTGAAAAGCTGTTTGATGATCAGTTCGATGACGAAGAAGTGCTTTTTACCTTTCGAAAGCACCCCATTGTTATGCGTAAAGGACTAGTTATCGCTAGTGTGGCGCTACTTGCCGGTCCGTTGGTAACGTTACTGCTAACATACGTTCAATCGACCAATCCGCCGTCTATCAACTTTTTTTATGCAAGCTTGGGAGCGAGCTTTTTGCTATCGGCGCTATTGTTCTTTCCGGCCTGGATTGCTTGGTACTATAGTTACTTCATCATTACCAATCAGCGGTTCATTCAGATTACGCGAAAAGGGCTATTTCATAAAACGGTTGTTGATATGAATCTAAGCCAAATTCAGTCTATGAACTATGAAGTCAGCGGATTTCAAGCAACCGTGCTTAAGTTTGGTACAATAATGGTACAAACATATATGGGCGATCTTGTGATCCATGAGGTGCAGCACCCAGAAAAGGTGCAGAGTCAGATCGCACGTGTTTTACGGGATAATAATATAACTCCTGTCGATATGAATACAACAGACGTTCAAGGAGAGGACGATATACATGAAGAAACTGACGAATAAACTACGAGCGAAACACCAGGCGCGAAAGCAGGCCCAACAAGAGGCTGATCAGCCGCCAAGCAGCGTCCCACGGATAACCACCAAGTCTATCTCTGAACATAGAGATGAAGTGCTCCGTGCTGCCAAGAAACATACACACCCGCTGCAGCACTCCAAATATCGAATCGTTATTATTTCAACAACGATATTTCTTTTAACGTTAGTCGCATTTTTTAGCTATAGTACCTATGCCTTGTATCGGGCGCAGACAAACTCGTTTTTTATATATAAAGTTACCCAGGTGTTGCCATTCCCGATTGCCCGGATAGGCAATACATTTGTGGCGTATGAGAACTACTTATTTGAACTACGTCGCTTTACTCATTATTACGAAAACCAACAGCAGCTAGATTTTAATACCGATTTTGGTCAGCAACAGCTTGCAGAGTTTAAGCGCCGAGCACTGAACAAAGTTATTGATCAGGCCTATGTAAAACAGCTCGCACGGGAAAATAACATATCGGTTTCTAGTGCAGAAGTAGAAGAGCGGATTGTCTTGTTGCGTGAGCAGAACCGGTTGGGTAGTGGCAACGAGGTGTTCGAGGATGTATTACAGGATTACTTTGGCTGGACACGAGATGATTTCAAGCGGCATCTTTATCAAGAAATGCTAATTCAGAAGGTTATAGCCGAGCTTGACGCTGAAACGAATGAGCGGGCAGCGTCAGCGCTAGCGCTTGTGGAAAGTGGTTCAAATTTTGGCGAGGTCGCTACGGAGTATTCAGACGACATTGCCACCAAGAGTAATAATGGAGAATACGGATTTTGGATTGATCCAACTAATCGTGATCTCACCCCAGAGGCCACTGCAGTGTTGTTTAGTCTTGAACAAGACGAAACTTCCGGGATTGTTAACACCGGCTATAACCTAGAAATATTCAAACTGCTCGAAAAACGGCAAGACAGGGTGAGGGGTGCACATATTTTATTCACCTTCAAGGGTATAGAAACCTACATCAACGACCTCAAA
>JBGSYV010000083.1:0-3274 GCA_041750695.1 Saccharimonadales bacterium (SeqCode)
GTAATTGCTTGCGAGGTAGTGGCAGAATGGCTCCGGCATAATAGCTTGAGGGAATTTGACGCTCAGACAATTCAGCGTTTGGTGGTGGGCGCAAAAACGCTGCAGCCCGGGAAATCAATTGAGATTTCCAAAGGTAAAAAAATGGAGATTACCAAAAGCGAGCTTAGAATTACAAGTGACAGTAGCATAACCAGCCGTCACTCTGTATAATAGGCTGGCATATGGATAATAAATCTTTTAAAAGCTCTGGCTCAAAAAAAACCCGAAACATTAAAAACATAATTTTCGTCTTTTTCATCTCACTGATAGCCTTCACGTTCTTATATGCCTCTCGGCAAGAACCCGAACTTGATCAAGTCCCATTAAGCTCGGTGATTAATCGCGCCAACCAAGACGAAATCAAAGAACTCCAGATTACTGGCAACGATATTAAAGTAATCCCAGCCGGCGAAACCGAGCCAACTCAGCAGACTAGAAAAGAGTCTGGTTCTAGTATTTACGAGCAAGGGTTAACAAATCGCGATGTTAGCGTTGTGGTTGAGGAAGAATCAACAGCTAGCGATACTTGGATTGGGGTAGGGATTTCATTACTGCCGGTGTTATTAATAGCTGGAATTTTGTTATTTATGCTGCGGAGTGCCCAAGGTCAAGGGAATCAGGCAATGAGCTTTGGCAAAAGCAAGGCGCGTTTGTACGGCAATGAGAAAGAAAAAGTCACCTTTAAAGATATTGCCGGTAGCGATGAGGCAAAACAAGATCTTGAAGAAGTAGTAGAGTTTCTAAAATTCCCTAAGAAGTTCGAGGGCGTTGGCGCCAGGATCCCAAAAGGAGTATTGCTTGTTGGCCCTCCTGGAACCGGTAAAACGATGTTAGCCCGAGCTGTTGCTGGAGAAGCTGGCACGCCGTTCTTTAGTATTTCTGGTTCAGAGTTTGTCGAGATGTTTGTTGGTGTTGGTGCGTCGCGAGTGCGAGATTTATTCGCCAAGGCTAAAAAGAATGCACCGTGTATTATTTTTGTTGACGAGATTGATGCTGTTGGACGCCGCCGTGGCTCCGGAATGGGCGGCGGTCATGATGAACGCGAGCAAACACTTAACCAGATATTGGTAGAGATGGATGGCTTTGAACAGGGGCAGAACGTGATAGTTCTTGCTGCGACAAACCGCGCCGATGTGTTGGACCCCGCCTTGCTTCGACCTGGTCGGTTTGATCGCCGAGTTGGCATTGGCTTGCCAGACCGTAAGGACCGAAAGGCAATCCTAGAAGTACACTTTAAGAAAAAACCAATTGATTCAAAGGTTGATCTAGACGCATTGGCTGCAAAAACGGCTGGTTCATCTGGCGCTGATTTAGCTAATATCGTAAACGAGGCAGCAATTTTAGCGGCACGGCATAATCGTAAAACAATCACTAATTCTGATGTAATTCAGGCTTTTGAAAAAGTTGCCATCGGTCCGGAACGAAAAAACAAAATCATGAACGAAAAGGAAAAGGAACTCACTGCTTATCACGAAGCCGGGCATGCCATTGTTGGTCATGTATTGCCAGATAGTGACATGGTGCACAAGGTTACTATTATCCCGCGGGGTGGCACGGGTGGTATAACCTGGTTTATACCCCCAGAAGACAAGAGCTACCACAGTATAGTGGAGTATAAGGACGTCTTAGCCAGAATGCTCGGTGGCCGAATTGCCGAGGAAGTTGTGTATGGTTTAGACCGCGTAACTACTGGTGCCGGCAATGACCTGCAAAAAGCTGCAGAACTCGCCCGGGATATGATTATGAACCAAGGCATGGGTAAGAAATTGCGCGACCAAGTGTTCCATGTTGAAGAAGGTATGATGCTCGAAAAGATGGTTCACGAACGCCAATATTCTGATGAAACTGCCAAAGTGATTGACGACGAAGTAGAAGCGCTCGTCACCGAAGCAGCCCGCCGCGCACGAGAAGTAATCACCGCAAATAAAGATAAATTAACCAAGCTAAAAGACGCACTCATTGATAAAGAAACTGTTGAAGCAGATGAAGTGATCGAGATTTTGAAAGGCTCTAAAATGCCTCGATCCGCGGCTTTATATTAGAAATTAATTTTAGCGTTTCATAATTTACAACTACCTCTTATAATAGAGTCAGATGAAACGTATACTACGCCGTGCTAGTAAAAGTATTTCAGTTAGCGGCGCAGCAACCCTATTAATTGCCACGACACTTATTGGACAGCTGCTCGGTTTTTTGCGGCTTAAATTAATTAACGCAAACTTTCCCGCAGTTGGCGACGGCAGCACCGATGCTTTTTTTGCGGCGTTTAAGATTCCTGATTTTTTCTTTATGACGCTAGCGGCCGGCGCTCTTGGCGTGGCGTTCATTCCATTTTTGTCTGATAGGTTTGAAAAAGGCGATAAAAAAGGTGCCTGGCAACTAACCTCGAGCTTACTTAACTTGCTATCTATCGTTATGGGGTTGGTCGGTGCGGCTATGTTTATTTTTGCACCGCAGCTTATTAATTATATCGTGGCACCAAACTTGAACCCTGAGCAGTTCCACAACGCTGTTACTATCATGCGATTTATCGCGTTGAATCCACTGCTTTTCACCATATCGGGCATTTTAATGAGCATGCAACAGACAATGGGGCGTTTCTTTTTCTATGCAATCGCACCATTGTTTTATAACCTCTCGATTATTATTAGTATCTTTGTCTTTAAGGATAATATCGGCATTATTGGGCTAGGTATCGGTGCGTTCGCTGGGGCTATTTTGCAGTTACTGGTGGCAGTGGTGGGAATGTTTGGTACCAAGTTTCGCTACGAACCAATAATACTCTGGAAAAACGCAAACTTTAAGCGGGTGCTTCGCCAGCTACCACCTCGCTCGATTGATCAGGGAATCGATGGCATCAACAGTATTGTTGAGACTAACTTTGCTCGGCGGCTTGGGGAGGGTTTTATAACCTACTACGAGAACGCGTTTGTGTTGCACACAGCGCCCATTTTGCTAATTGGTACTACCATCTCAACTGCCGCGTTTCCGAAGCTTACCTCTAGGCTTTCTCAGGGCCGACCCGATCTGTTTAGGCGCGACTTTCAAAAAATTTTACTGATGATGATTTGGCTTTCGCTTCCGATAATCGTGGTGGCATACTTTGCCCGCGGTTATTTGGCTCGGCTTATTTTCACGCGGGATGCACCGGAAATTGCTTTGATATTTGGGTTCTTAACTGGCGCGATCTTCTTTAGGATTATTTACCAAATTATGTCTCGGTATTTTTATGCCT
>JBGSYV010000084.1:0-3152 GCA_041750695.1 Saccharimonadales bacterium (SeqCode)
AACGTGTGCTAGAGCGTTCAGAAGAATATGGCAATCGACGCGGCCACTTACGCACGACTGATCGCAAGCCTGAAGGAGATTATCGTGCGGCTATACGATCGCGACAAGTTACCGCTAAATCAGAGGCTCAAAAAAGTTTAAATTTGGCCTGTGAAGCCTGCGTATTCGCTGGACGATGCGCCCTCAAAGGCGATTATGACAAATGGTTTGCCACTAAGCCTTATAAAGACGAATCTAAAATACCAACTCATTTTAGGCCGCAGGTATTGACTTAAACACGCAATGATTTTCGAGGTCGTCTGGCTGTTGACCCGGATGCCCACTGCAACCCCAAGCGCGCCCAGGAAATAGACAAGCGACGTAGAGCCGCTTAAGGTTGCACTGAAAGCCTGAGCGCGGATTGACTCGGCGACCACTGTTTGCTACAATAACTATTCGATTCACCAACGACGCGGGGTGGAGCAGCGGCAGCTCGTGTGGCTCATAACCACAAGGTCGCAGGTTCGAGTCCTGCCCCCGCAACCAAAATGAGAAACTCATCTTTAGATGGGTTTTTTATTTTGACTGGGCAAGACACGGTTCTGCGACTGGGATTTTCTTTAGAAAATACCTGAGTCGCAAGGTTCGGTCAGCAAGCTCGCGCACAGAAGCTTGCTTCGAGCACGAGTGCAGTTGTGCGTCGTCCTGCCCCCGCAACCATATTTTTAAAACACAAGAGACCAAAACTTTTTATATTTACATACTTATAAAGAATATAGAACGTTGATTTGTCTCAGCTAGAGCTTAAAAATAAGGTAAACCCGTCATGCTATAATTGGATTAATGGATTCATTAAATATTATATTTTTAATAGGGTCGTTGCTGTTTTTTACTTCTTTTCTTATTTTATTACTTGTAAGTATTATGCGTATCAAACCTTATCGTAAATTGTATACGGTAATGTTATTAATACCATTGATTGCTGGCATTAGTTATTACCTAATGTATAGAAACATTGGAATTTTAGTACAAGACGGCGAGATTATTAACGCAACCCGATACGTAGAATGGGCTATAACAACTCCGATTCTTCTCTATATTCTAACTAATCTGATGATCGCAAAAGGCAGCTCTAGAAATTTAACTATTTTTAAGTTGATACTACTAGACATAACAATGATAGCTACGGGGTTCATGGCAGAAATTGCTGACGGTTTAGCTGCGCGTCTTTGGTTCGCAGTGAGTGGTTTTGCATATTTAGCAATCATTTACATCATAGTCGAAAGCCTGTCATCCGCCGATCGGGTACTAGAGGATAAGCGGGCTAGAAAAATTGTCATCCAATTGGCCTGGGTAGTACTTGTACTGTGGTCATTTTACCCTTTGGTATGGATATTAGGTATTCATGGTATAGGTATAATCGATATAATTACTGAAAACAAAATATACTTGGTTATGGATCTGATGGCAAAAGTTGGGTTTGCTTCATTATTATTAGTATACCTACACACCAGCAACCGCTTAAGAACTGCCAAATGAAACAAACTGAAATCGATAAAAAGATTAATAAAATTGCCGCTAAAACATGGCTAATTATGCTTGCTGCCTCGTTGCCTGTGATAGTAGTAATTGTCGGCTACATCTGGAAAACAGAATCCCCAGAATCGATATTAAATATAGTCATCATTCTACTGTTTGTCTTTGGTATTGGACTGATTGCTGCTAAATTGAGCGCCTACTCAATCATCAACCGGAATCTAAATGATATTGCTAAATTGGATAAAGCCAAAACCGACTTCGTAGCCATCGCCGCCCACCAACTGAAATCGCCGGTTGCCAGCATCAGGTGGCGGCTGGAAGACTTTGCATTAGCGATTGAGGAAAAAGATTGGAAAGAAGTTGCAAGCAGGCTTTCAGATTTAGATAAATCATCTGAACGGCTTTCACGCTTAACCTCAGATCTACTCAATGTAACAAAGATTGATACTGACCAAATAGAATACAGAAAGGCTGAGTTCAATCCCCAAACAACAATAAATAATTTGATTGGCGACATGGAGCCATTGGCCAAGCGTGCCAAACTAGAAATTAAAGTCAGTCTTTTAGATAACCCAAAATTTAAGTTATTTGCCGACGAGAATTTGTTTAAAAACGTGTTACAGAATTTATTAACAAATGCCATTAAATACTCTAAGGCACATACTACGATTGAAATTGCCGCCATGGCCAAAGGCAACTCGCTTGTTATATCAGTATCAAACATATCTGAGACGCCCATAACCGACGAAACCCTGAAAAGTCTTTTCCAGAAGTTTTATAGATCTGAAGATGTTAAGAAAAAAGAAATTGATGGTAGCGGGCTCGGATTATTTATAGCTAAATCGTTTGTTGAAAAGTGGGGTGGTAATATCTCTGCATATAACAAAGCTAACGATGAAGTTTGTTTTGAGTTTAACATACCTATTTCCACCTAAACACCCCCGCAAGCAACCCGTTCCAATCAACAGAAGCTCCGCAATCAAGAATAGAATCTCACATTTTTGTGAGTCTTTTTTCTTGTTACGAGTTAGATCTCGGTTCTGCGACCTTGCAAGGTCGGAGGGGAGAACTGCCAGTGGCAGTTCAGACGGCAATAAACTCTTGAAAACTCTGTTTTCAAAGATGTTTTTGTGGGATCGCAGAATGTGACCGAGTCCTGCCCCCGCAACCAAGTCAAAAATACGAAGATAGATTAGTTGCAAAACCTATATCAACACCTCGTAACTTCTCCTCAAAACCACTAAACGAGTGTGTAATACCTAACAGACTTAAACCTCTTTTTATGTAGTAGTTCAAGGACTAAATAAAAGGAGTATTAAAATGGCAACAAACGATTATGAAGGTAGTAGTGATATGCATCATTTAAGACGTGATGTAAGTGACGCCCATAGTAATGCTCAACTAGCCAAGTGGTTGGCAATCATTGCTTTAGTGACCGCAGCAATCGCCCTGGGAGTAGCCGCGGCTGCTATGAATAAAGCTGGCGAAGCCCAGAGTAGCGCAAACCGAAACAGTGAAAAAGTACAACAAGTCGCGAATTAACATAATGATGCTCGGCCAGGCAAGAAAGATAAAGATATCTTTTCTGTTTTGGCCTAGTATTGTTATCAGTATTCTTCTGACTATTTTATTAA
>JBGSYV010000085.1:0-6252 GCA_041750695.1 Saccharimonadales bacterium (SeqCode)
GTCACCGCCAAGCGCATGTTTGCTGGCACCCATTTGCAGTTCTGGATCAGGCAAAACCTCTTTAACATAAGGCCCGAATCCGTTTTTCTGATCAAACAGTTCATTGATTTTATATGACTGCAGCCAGGCTTCAAGTGCTGCTAATTGCATAGCATCTGATTTTGCTGCAGTAAGTACCACTTGGTGCGACAGGCAGTTGCCCTCAATCTTTTGACCATTTAGTTCTTTTACGCCAGTCCAGCCCTTGTCGGTACGGAGAATTATCATTGGAATTTTTGGTGTATCTTTTGATGAATCGTTTTTGATATGTTGGGTTTGAGTGTGCACAGTGTCTAGAGTTTTTTGCATTGATTCATGCAAAGTTTCCGCAGAGCCAGAAACAATGTACGGTGTGTACCCGTAGCCGGTGAATAATGCCATAAGCTCGTCATCACTCATGCGGCCAAATATTGTTGGGCCAGAAATCTTGTAGCCATTAAGGTGCAGAATTGGCAGCACCACGCCGTTGGTTCGGGGATCGATAATTTTATTAAGGTGCCACGACGCGGCGGCCGCGCCGGGTTCTGCCTCACCGTCACCAACCAAACACGGCACAATTAAATCTGGATTATCCAGCACGGCTCCATATGCCGTGGAAAGCGAATAGCCAAGCTCACCGCCCTCTAAAATGACCCCAGGTGTGCCCGGGCTGCTGTGGCTCGGGAATCCGTATGGCCAGCTAAAATTACGGCAAAGATAGCCGATGCCATCATAATTTTGGGTGGTTTCTGGATAATAGCGCTCAAGCGTTCCTTCCAAAAACAAGTTAGCTTGCAGCGCGGGGAAGGCGTGCCCAGGGCCAAGTACGAACATCATGTGTTGGTTATATTTTTTTGCAAAATAGCTCAGATGAGCATAGGCGAAGTTCACGCCCGGACCAGAACCCCAGTGGCCAAGCAAACGCGGCTTGATATCTGCGGGCTGTAATGGCCGTTCTAACAAAAAGTTATCTTGCAGGAAAATCTGAGCAACGGTTAGGTAGTTCACTGCACGCAAGTATTTATCAAAAGTTTCGGTTTTAATCATGCTTATGATTATTATACGGTATTTATCTAGATAGAAAAACGATTATCGCGCACATGCGGCTGGCTGAATGCAGGGCCCTTGCGCTTGGTCATAATCGAATGCTTAAGAAAATATTGATTTATCTACCACCGCATAGTTGATATATTAGCGATATTCTGGTAATATAAGCAAAATGAGTAGTCCTGAACATGATGGGGGCGATCAATATCTGCCCGACGATACCTATATTGATCTAACAAAATCGGCGTTAGAGTTCGACAACAACTGTCGAACTATTGATGCAGCTTGCGATTTTTTGTTGCCGCATACGGACCAAGTTATCACCCGAACATATGATATGTTTAAAGATACCGGTCCACGGCAAATTACATTCACCACAGAAACAGATGTACGAGCCAACACGGCACATTCGACAGTGCAGCTTGTTGAAAATAATACAGAACTAGCCATGATCAATTTTGACGACCATCACGATGCTGATTGTTCTGTTCCAACGTCGGGATCAGATTATGAATCAGGGGATGCGATTGTTGCCGCTTTAAATGCTATTACCGAATCTGAAAAGATAGTGGGGGATGACAGGCTTGCGATCGACTTACTGTATGGGCTATCAAGTTATTTGATGGG
Organism: Saccharimonadales bacterium (SeqCode); assembly: GCA_041750695.1. GTDB lineage: Bacteria > Patescibacteriota > Saccharimonadia > Saccharimonadales > JAGQNJ01 > JBGSYV01. The sequence goes on from JBGSYV010000085.1 coordinate 1,693, forward strand.
ATTTAAAGACGGGGACGAGTGGGAACGGTTTTTATTCAGTACTCGCAAGATAGGAGAACGAATTGCTCGTGCTACGGTGCGGAATACTTCAACCGAAAACCATCGGTTTGAAGGTGAGTTTTCAACTGGCGACGGGAGAGTGGTTGAATTAGAGAAAATCACCGATGTTAAGCGCAAGCCACAAGAGCCACGTGAAGCAAATCCATATGTATGGGTGCGCCTACGTGCTGCTGATGATGGTGAAGGCGATACCTACTGTCGGGATGAGCACGGAGACATCTTTTTCCACGACAGAAACTATATACCACTGGGTGAATCTGACCGAGCATTTGTTGCAGAATCCATGTCATCTGTGCTTGAAGAGCTTGCAGTGACGCACCAATTTATGAAACCCCAATAAACCTCTCGGCTCTATAGATGTGGTTTTTTACTTTCGTTTAAACTCTAGCTTTTGAATCATAAATAATACGGTATACTACCACTTAATGAGGTTGATTAAACTCACCATAGCGACAATTTTAGTGAGTATGCTGGTTGCAGTAACATACTTTGTATTTGAACGGAGTGTCTCTATTGCGACTGAAGTAGTCTGGCAACAATGGTTTTCAACCGACCAATCACGATTAATGATACTGCCGATTATTTTTGGGCTCGGCTATGTCTATTTTGGGGCGCAGCACTATCTTGATGGAAAGCACGAAAACCGTCTGACGCACAGCCTGGAGGAAAACCCAAAACCAACACTCGGATCGTTATTTAAAATACTGGGCTTAGGCTTTTTATCATTAGTTGCTGGTGCATCTTTAGGGCCAGAGGCAATACTAGTTCCAGCCTGTATTTTGATTGGTAGCTACACAGGAAAACATATATTTAAGACGACTGAAGCAACCACAAAAACTTTGGCTCAGCTAGCGTTCATTGCACTATTTGCTGCCTTTTTTAACTCAGTCTACGCCGGGCTACTTGGACTGTTCCTAGTGCTAAAACGACATAAATCGAAACCAAGTATTATATTCATTTTACTTGCAGTAGTTGCATCGGCAGTAACGGTTGCTGTTCAAAACAAGCTTGATCCATCACCATTTGTTGAAGCCTCAACCGCTGGTTTTGAGATCACTCTACTTGGATTATTTGGCTTATTAATTCTGGTGTTTATTGGAACTCTACTGACCCACGGTATTGATTACACAACACGATTTTCAGTTAGGATGCACAAAAAAGTGGCGGCCAAAGGCTGGTGGGCGTCGGCATTCATTGCGTGTAGTGGGCTAAGCATTCTATACCTTATTGGCGGACCGTTAGTGCAGTTCACCGGCAATGCCGAGATCCAACCAATGCTGGAACAAGCACCCCAAATAGGGTTCTTTGGGATTATGCTAATTATTATTATAAAACTCGCCGCTATTAGCTGGTCAAAAGCCCTGGGCTACCGAGGCGGAATGATATTCCCCTCGGTCTTTGTGGCAGCCGCAGTGGTCGCTTTGATGCAGTTATATCTGACCGATATACACTTTGTTTACGGACTAGTTGCAGTCTTAGTTGGCATGTATCTCACCGATAAAAAGCTCAAAATTTTATTTTAAGGGAAAGGCCTATTCACAGCTAACCATATGGGTTGCTAATCTACACCGCTTGATTACGGCCAGAAAGCATTCGCACGATAAACACTACTAATGCAACAACGAGCAATAGGTGAATTAAGCCGCCACCAATTTCTGCAATAAAACCTAGTAACCATAACACCACGAGTATTCCAATTATTGTCCAAATCATTTTATTCTCCTTCTTATTATATATATTCTGTTCCTTTACCTATCACTTACGTCAGGTTGGCTCTTTTATGTAATGAATTATTCTGCTGTGCTTCATATATGTTTATCCTCACGCTCTTAAACTAATTACATAGTACCCAGCGAGCCACTATTCGTCTGTGAAATTATTAACATTTACTATACTTGTTTTAAGCTTGGTATTTTGTAATATTTTTAACAGCCAAAACTGTATTCATCTTGTAGTATTCATCGGCATTACTTAAGAGGAGGAACAATTACCATGCGAAAATATGATAGACAACAGACCAAACAAGATAGTCAACATTTTCAAGAACTAGATGAAGCCGATACGAGTGAATCCAGCACCGATGCCGATACGCCGCTGTTCGGCTAGCTCGTTTTTGGACGACATACAAAACAGGTTCGTTCTATACGGTCGGTAAAATAGCCCTTATCTTCAATTTCGGAGTATATTACAGGAAGCACTTTTTCGGTAATTGATTTGAAATACCCTTTAGGATAGTGCTCGTACGAAGGGCCCATAGTAGCTAGCGAATGAATATAATCATTAACCCTGTCTGGTGTAATAATCATTTCAGTAGATTGCGGCTCAACACCGTGATCTACTACAATATCAAAATATTCTGGCAGTAAAACCTTAGCCTTTTGAGTAGTAAAAGGCTCGTTAAAATGTGGAGGCACAGGAAGACCACGATACTCCGCAATCTTAGCATCAAACATACGATTTTTTTCTTTATTACGCTTACCGCTCGTTGCAATTAATATGGTTCCGTCCGGTTTTACAACGCGCGATATCTCTTCTAGTGCAGCGGGGATGTTCTTATCCTTCACATGATACAGTACAAAAAGTGCAGAGACATAATCCATTGAATTATCGGCAAACGGTAGCCTTGTAGCGTCTGCTGCCATGAATTTAATTCGAGGATCCCTGTTGCCCGATGGATCCTTCATTGTTCCGGGTTTAATATCAACTCCAATTAATTCAGCACCTGCATTTGCATCGGCTACCATTGTTAATAGTTCACCAGAGGCACAACCAACATCGAGCACTGTTTGACCAGGCAGTGGTTGAATTAAATCAGAAATTTCAGCATGCATATTTCGCCCATCGGCAGCATATCTATATACATAAGAACGAATTTTTCGATTATAATCATCCATGTATTGATCGTCGAAATGTATTCCGCTTGTATCTGGTAAAAATTCTGGACCGTTCATATGCACTCCTAGACAATGTACTGTCTTGTCAGTCAATTATACGTGTTCATTAGCCTTAAACAAGCGTATAATTAAATTATGGAGAATACACCGCGCCACATAAAGCTGTACAACTTGATGAAAAAGGGCAATGTGCACCGATATAAAAAAGGCGATATGATCACCAACACTGATGATGCCAGCTCAGTCTGGTATGTTGACAGGGGATTTGTTAAACGGTATTCGATAAGCAACAACGGGTCAATTCGTATTCAGGCAATCTACGAAGACAATGACATCTTCCCGCTGACATATATGTTCAAGAAGCTGGAGCAACAAGCGATATATATCGGCAACGAAACATTCTATTACGAAGCCATGAATAATTGCCGGTTGTACCGCGTTTCGGGCGAAGGCCTTGCAACAGCCTGCGGGGAAGACCCGGGCTTATTCGAGGATTTGTTTTATGTTTCTGGTCAACGTTTTTTATCTAACATACAGCAGCTTGAAAACGTTGGCCTGCCGGGAGCGTACCAACGAATCGCCCACACCCTGCTTTTTTATGCCAGAAAACGTGGCAATAAAAACAAAGATGAAATTTTGGTAACCGTTCCATTCACCCAGCAGGATATGGCAGATCTTTTGAGCCTTACCCGTGAGACGGTATCAGCAAGTGCGTCCCGACTTAAAAGCGAAGGCGTAGTTGAAATTAAAAATAAAAAAGTAATTATACCTGATATAAATCGCCTAGCCGAAATAGCTTACGGTAGCGACTAATTTTGTACGAAAAAGTGTTAGGAACTTTACATACTTTTTGTGTATAGCCAGCATACAATAGGACTTGCCAATCAAAGGTGCAAAGGAGGGTAAGGAGTATGTATATAAACACACTCGACATAAATCATCGCCAACGATTCATCCGTGAAATGAATCAAAAGTGGCAGAGAAAGTATCGAGCAGAACGGGACTGGCTAAAAGAGTTTGATGATTAGTATATACGGTCATCATAAAATTAAGTAAAAAGCGTTAAGGTTTCTAGGACCTTTTCGCTTTTTACATTTAAAAATATTGTTTGCAACCAAATACCCGTGTTAAGTATTTCACAGACGCATCCACCGAACCCACGTACAATCGTAGTTGTTATAAATTAAGAGAAAGGACAGTATGAAAAAAAGTATGATTACACCCATAACATTCGTGGCAGGAGCCGTAGCTGGCGCTGCAACTGGAGTGTTATTAGCACCAGATAAGGGTTCAAAAACACGTGAGAGAATTAACAAAACCGTCAAGGCAGGATCAGAAACCGTGACTGATGCTGCAGATAAAGCAAAGTCCACAGCAAAACATGCTAAAGACGAAGCCAAGGAAAACATCGACAAAGTCAAATCCGACGCTAAAGATAAGCAAAAGTCTATTGCAAAAGATCAGTAGTCTTTAAAATTATCGAGGGGTTAATCCACGCGCCTAATAGCAAACTCTAGCGCTGCATTGATAGTTTTAACAAATTATCAAAGTAGCGTATAGTTTATTATATGGGAGTGGGAAGACAACCAGAAGCTAGACCTGAATC
>JBGSYV010000086.1:0-3150 GCA_041750695.1 Saccharimonadales bacterium (SeqCode)
CTGTTTCTGCGTATGCTTCTTCAACTTTTCGTTTATTTGGAAGGTGTGACAAAACAACTGTATCGCCACGGCATAGTCCCCAGTTGGCAGTATATACACCGTCTTGACAGTTTTTTGGTGGTTCAACGGATATAACCTCTACCCCGGCATCTTGCAGGGCCTGCTTAATCTGAGCATGTTCGTGCTTGGCTTTTTCTACATTGACTGGAACAGCCGAATCCATATAAGCATTGATAGCATGACCATCGTCAAAGTAATCCGCCCCCGACATTAATACGGTTTGATTTATCATACATTAGCATTGTAATCATTTTTAGTATGAAATGCATGCACATAGAGCTCGGTAAATAGAGCCCACAGGGAGTCACGGGGTTAATGACTTGCTTTTTATAATATAATATGGTATATTTACGATATAATGACTGCCGTAAAAGGTGAATTGCCACCGGATAAACCAGAATTTCAAACCGCTGCGCGTTATAGTTTTGCAGATCAATCTATTGGAAGAGAGGATTTTTTTGTAAAACACCCGTCTGGGAAGGTTAGAATGCTTTGTTACCCAGACACGGCAAGTAATAAGCAGCTTTTACTCCGCGAAAACCTAATTAAAGAAAACTTATTATTAGGTGGGCTCCAACCGACAGGTGTGGATGATCGTACTATTACTTTCCGGGTTCCACAGGCTGCTCGGCCAGTAATATATGATGCAGAGTCTATGTCTCCCGGAGTATTTTCTTACGGCGATGATAGGTTATTTTTTGACATTGGTGCAGTGTTAGGGCGCGTACTTCATTTAGGGCTATATATCGATAGAGATATCGGTCGGAATATCGCTCTTGTGGAATTTACGCATTCGGATGAGCCGAATTTATTTATTGTACCCGGCATTGAACTTACCCCAAATTTGACCGTACCCGATCAGCCAGAGGGGTTGTATGCACAACAGTTGAGTCAAGAATTCACGGGCCGATTCACAGCAGAGGCACATACATATTTCCGCATGGGTTTCAACGACGCACTTCGGGAGTAAAATGCTATGTCGTTTGAAACTGAAAGACAATTTATTGATTCTGACTTAGAGCTGGGACGAATGCAAGAATTTGCAACCAGTCTTGGACGAGTATCTCAGGTTATTGAAGACGGCGTAGATTTAGATTTAAGCGCTGAGTATCCTGTTGCAAATGCAATTTCCCAGGTTATATTTAGTGAAAATACGCCGTCTACTCTTTGTCTTAACGCCGATTTTTTTAATGCACACGGGAGATTTACTGACAGTGTATCGTTTGACCCGAGGGTAGCACGTGGTGGGAAAAAGTCATTTCATGGCGTTTTTTTTGGAGATATAGAGCTAGGAGATGGTGGGTCCATTCCGGTGGCGGTGAAGCCGCATAAAGATGATGCACTGCGGTCATGCTTGGGCGATTACTTTAGCAATATAGCAGTGGGTGAATTGGGGTTTCCAAACCTAAGACCAGTCGGTTATGTGGTTGATCGAGGGGTGGCCTATTCTATTACTGAGCTAGATGAAACCTTAACAACCCTTGATTCAATTGATTGGACCGAGTTTTTCCCCTCTATCAATACTAACCCTGGAATGCGAGAAATTTGGCACAAGCTAGCTAAAAGTACAGCAGTTTTACATGATGGCGGAAATATATCACACGGTGATTACGCAGCGAGAAATATTGCCACGACCGTTGACGGTGGAGTTTTTGCAATAGATTGGGAGAGGGCGTTGATAGGGACGGGTGATCCAAGAGACTCAGAGGCTAGATACCAACGTAGTTACCCCGATATTTCTTGTTTGCTTGAGTCAATGTGTCGTCCTACTTTTGCTAATTTTAAAGCTGGAATTGGCATTTTTTATGGTCATGAAGGAAGCTGGCGGCAGGGTTTTAACGAAATATATTTGAATACCTATTTAGACTACCGGCGTGAACTCGCTGCGCTGGGTAGCCATACCGCAAAAAAGGAATCGGAAATTGAAGAGGAAATTCGTCAACTACAAAAAGATATTTTAGTTGAAGTTGATATGCAACGAGATATTTGCAGAGATCTGGAAGAAGAAAATTAGCACTCGGGGGTTGCAAGTGCCAGTTTCCTTTTGTACAATGTCGGTACAAGCAATAAAACAGGAGGAGAGATAGTGGCAGTACCTATTAGCCCATTGGCAGATTATATCGTTGCACAAAGTGAAGAAGCCCAAACCAAGACGGCGAGCGGCTTATATCTTCCCGATAGTGCCCAAGAAAAACCAAAAACCGCTAAGGTTGTTGCTGTTGGCCCTAGCGCTAAGCAAGTAAAAACTGGCGATAGAATTTTATATAAAAGCTACAGCACGACCGATGTTAAGGTTGGTGCAGAAGATTACATTTTGGTTAAAGAAGAAGACGTTTTAGCAACAGTTAAATAAGAATACAGAAGATAGATTATAGAAAATAGAATACGAAATACAAGTTAGTAATAAAGGGAGAAGTAGATGGCAAAAAAAGTTTTTTATGATGAAGATGCGCGCAGAAGAGTACTCGAAGGAGCAAAAATTCTGTATGAAGCAGTGAAGACAACTATGGGGCCAAAAGGTCGCAACGTAGTTATCGACAAAAGCTATGGCAATCCAACGGTTACACATGATGGCGTAACGGTAGCTAAGGGTGTTGAGATCGAAGATGTTGATGACGAAACGCTTGGCTACAAAGTGGGAGCAGAACTTATCAAGCAGGCTGCGAGCAAAATGAACGATGTCACGGGCGACGGGACCACTACAGTCACTGTTTTGACTTATCATATTCTGAGTGAGGCAAATAAGCTAATCGCTGCTGGGCACAACCCAATGTTGCTTAGAAAGGGTCTTGAGCAAGCGGCGCACGATGTAATCAAGCAGCTAGAGAAAATGAGCGAAGACATTAAAGCCAACAAAAAACGTGTAGCAGAAGTAGCAACAATCAGTGCAGGCGATGCTCAGATTGGCGAACTTATTGCCGAAGTAATCGATAAAGTTGGCAAAGATGGCGTGGTTACCGTTGAAGAGGGCCAGAGCCTAGAGCTGGAGAGCGAAGTGGTAGAAGGCTTTACTATGGACCGCGGCTTTATTAGTTCGTACATGGTAAGCGATACCGCCCGAATGGAAGCAGTGCTTGATAAGCCATCAAT
>JBGSYV010000087.1:0-9030 GCA_041750695.1 Saccharimonadales bacterium (SeqCode)
TACCTTTTATCCGAAGAGGCGGCTTACGTAAATGGGACAGTTATTGCAGCCGATGGAGGCGACTTGGCAAAAAGCTATATTCTAGAAAAAGAATCTGAGCTTTTATAAAATTCTGTTTAGTTCACGTTGTTGCTATCTGAACTTCTAAAGAAAAAATTTCTCCATTCCTCGAGATTTTTTTGATACTGGGGTTTTTGCTCAGAAACAGCAGTATCATTATCTGGTCCATCTGATTGTACGGTATAGGCTGCCGCAACGTTTTCTGGTACAAGCAGAACTTTCTCGCCAGGAGCGGCTCTACCAAATTGCCGCCGGGCAGCCAACTCTAAAAATGTGTCTGTTTCAAGATACTGGTTTTTCAGCCGCAAATTCTCTGCCTCTAACCGGCTGATTTCTACTTTTTGTTCAAGTTCCGATATCTGTTGTTGTAGCTCGTAATTCATCTGAATAGCATTAACGGTGCTCCAACTTACCAACAAAATAATAATTACTAACACCACCTGCCCGACAAAACGTATATCGCTCATATTTTTGATAAGCTGATTGGTATAGATTTTTGTTTTTTCGATCATTTTACACTCTAGATTATAGTATAGTTACCAAAAATCTGCTACACTTTCATCTGTTAGAGTACGTTTTAAAACCACATTCAATCACCATGTGTGTATTGTTTGGCTCTCACTAAAACCAGGGGGTGTAGCTCAGTGGTTAGAGCAGTCGGCTCATAACCGATTGGTCGAAGGTTCAATTCCTTCCACCCCCACCATTTTTTATTGTTAGATATTTCACTGCATTGGTTTAGCTTATCAGCTATGATACCAGTACTATCAAATAACGGTAGTAGGAGGAATAGATTAATGCGAGATAAAAAATTTCAATACAATGATTTTGAATTAGACTACATAGAGACAAACAAGGATAGTCGCATTCGACTATAATCAGAAGCGATTATCAGTAAACCGATTGCAGCGAACAATCAGCCCCTGAACTTCAGCGGGGGCTGATTTGTTTTTATAACAATTAACTACTATCCGCTGCCCCGGCTTACTGTTTTTAAAAAAACACTTCATATAAATCATCCCTCCTAAACGAAGTCAGAAGGGATGATCATGGTTAATAAACCTTTTATAATACAGAGAGAGCTTACCGGTTGCCGATATCACCCAAGATATCAGCCGCTCGATCATCAAGCTCGGGAAACTCTTGCGATTTTCTGCTCATAAAGCTTTCTATTCTTTGGTCTATATTATGTTGCTTCATGTTTTCCTCCTCTTAAATGGCTATCGTAGTACCATCATATAGGGGAAGGCCCTTGAATGCTGTTATATATTTCACACATTCATTTATGCTTGGGTATTAGGAGCGGATTTATTATCTTTTGGGCTTTAAAAGCTCAGCCCACCACAAGAGATTATTAAGCAAGCCATCCAAGTTGCCCATGACAAAATCGGAATTAATATGACCATCATCAGCCACTGCATCCCAAGGTTTTACAACGCTCACAAAAGTTTTGGGCAGTGGCACCATGCCAATCTTGGCAGCGATGTTTACTAACTGCTCGACAGCTCGCGTTGCGCCATAGGTACCGTAGCCAACAAATGCTACTGGCTTTTTATCCCATTCATGATACAGGCAATCGATAGCGTTTTTTAACGGTGCGGGTGGACCATTGTTATATTCGGCCGTCACGAATATGAATCCATCGAATGATTTAACTTTTTCGCTCCACTTTTTGGTATGTTCATGCTGATATTTCCCGCTAGCAGGGGACTCTGATTCGTTCAAAAAAGGTAAATTCACTTCTGATAAGTCGATAATTTCATATTCAACGCCCTCTTTTTGAGGAATCTGTGCTTGCAGCCAATCAGCAATAATACGCCCTTTTCTAGATGGCCTAGTGGTGCTAATAACAATGCCGATTTTTAAGCTTTTTTCAGTAGTCATATAGTACCCAGTGTATCAGTCTTCGGCTTGCTCGATAAGACCCAGCAGCTCTTTTGTAGTTGAAGCGTACATTAAGCCTTCGCGAATTTCTTTGGCGGAAGGGAAGTCGTTAACGTAAATTTTGCAAAACTTATTTAGTACAGCGATTTTACGATCAGCATCCTTCCAAGTATCAGCAAAAAGCTTAACGTGTTTAGTATAAAGGGCAAGCTTATCGTTCTTGGATAAGTTCTGCCATGTTGATTTTTCTTTTAAATGATTTTCAAATACATACGGATCATGAAAGATGCCGCGGCCGATCATAATGCCATCTAGGCCATACTCTTCTGCTAGCGCTTCGCCTTGTTGGCGGCTCATTACATCTCCATTACCAACAATTAAGGTAGTGGGGGAGAGGGAATCGCGTAGCTCACGAATATGACCAATTGCATCCCAATTTGCTGGAACCTTTGACATATCTTTCTGGGTTCTACCATGTATACTTAGCATGTTAAGTTTTTTATGTAATAAAAACTCGTGCCAGCTAAAATCGATGTTTTTTGTGCCTAATCTGGTCTTTACGCTAACCGGCCAATCGCCAGCAGCCTCTTTTACGGCCCCAAGTATCTCCCCTGCCAGTCCCCTATTATCGATCAGCGCGGAGCAGCAACCACCTTTTACCACTGTTTTAACCGGACAACCCATGTTCAAGTCAACACCAGCAAACTGCAAATTACTGTCAGCACCGATCAGCTGATTTGCCGCTTTTGCCAGCGTGCCGTCTTTTAGTTCTTTGACGGTTTTGTAGAAATTTTCAGGGTTTTTACCCCAAATTTGGACAATAAGTGGCGTTTCTTGGCTCGTAAAAGCGAGCTTTTTTAATAAATTTGGGCGACCTGGGCTCTGCAGGCCATCTACATTAACAAACTCGGTGAAATATAAATCCGGCGGGGCGCAATCCGCAACAATACGGCGAAACACCGTATCAGTCACATCATCCATCGGCGCCAAAACAAAAAACGGCTTCGGTAGTTTGTGTATACTATCCACGATCTGTTTGGTTTTTCTGAGTTCGCGTTTGGGCATTGGACAATGATTTCATAACTCCAGTATGCTGTGCCCGAGTATGCTTACCGGCCATAAACGTATAATTACTCCAGTGATCCAAGCGAGCTTTATCATTATCTGTTCTTCCCCAAAGTCGATATCGGAGACCATCTAAAGCCAGTTGTCTTTGCTCGGGCTCCCAACTAAGCACAGTCCCTGCCGTTTCTAATGATTGCCTCATTACAGATTCAGTAGTAGTCAAGTGCATGTGTAAATTACCTGTTTTGAAGCGTTGGTGCCCTCGTCTTTTACCCTGTAGATCCTTCCAAACTGCTAGCAGAACAATATATTCATCTTCGAGCTTTTTTCTAACAGGCTCCAAAGCTGCAACCCTAGAATTGATCGATTTTACACCTGATCCAGCTATATTTCTTTCTGCGTGATCACGATTTCCTGCTCTGCGGTTATGCACTCGCGCTCTTGAAATAACAACCCCCTCGAGCCTGCTTGAACTATAGATAAGAAGCGGCTGATAATCGGCGTTGAATGCGACGCCATCAAACATAGTTTCATCTCGTACCGATTGCCTGCGGGCTTGTGAATCTTTATTGATTAGTACATCGGTCAGAAACTCCGGGTCAATAAGACGTTCACTCCCACCTGGAATAGCCATAGATTCTGGCAAATCAAGGCGTGCACTAAGCGCACCGATATGGCCACTAATTGTTGTTATTGAGCCCATGTCAATCGGTGGCAGCTCAGGAGCTACTTGCTCGCCCTCAAATGGCAATCTATTTTGAACAGTCATTGAAATTACTTAGCTTTATCAGGGTTAGTATACTTACGAATCGTACTTATAACCTTAATGTGAGCATCACGCTGCTGATCATCAATATCAACCTCCGAGCGAGTACCCAGCTGGGGGGCATCAGGGTCACGAGGGGCATCATCTTCATCTGGTTTTTGACCTAGTCCTGCTGGATGTCGATCTTTTGCTGCCTCGAGTTCGTCTGGGCCGGCAGATTCTTGGGAAATACCGTTTATATCTAATATTTTAGCGCCGTCGGATACCGAATCGAGCTTTGGGGCAATTTCAGGGGGGGGACTGAATCTTTTTGCTTCTTCTACTGAGTGAAAGCCAATATCCCTTGCAGCTTCTTCGGAGATGCCACCTGTTTGGCCATCCGGGGAGTCTATTTGATTGCCCCCAACATTATCTTCCCAAACACTACCTAAAACATATTCCATTGCGTCCATGTCATCTTGCGGAGAATGTGGTTGTCTGGGGGGCTGTTCGTTTGTCATAATGGGCGTATTATATCACGTTTGTGGTTATTTTACAATCAGTAAAATCCAGAAGAACAGGCCTATTCCGATAATCGTATTGATGTACGGAAACGCCCGATACAGCATAAATAGTTGCTGATAATTTGTTGTAGTCAGTGCTCGAACAATAATTGAAGAATAAACTATTCCAGCGGCAACACTAAACCACCCCAGCCACGTAAAAGATAATACAGCCGCAAATACGTAGGCTGCTAGGCAAAATAGCAGTGTACCGGTTCGACCGAGCAGAGTAGCAATGGTGGCAACGCGTGCCTTTGTGTCCGCAGCAATATCGGGCACCGCTGAGAAAGCGTGCATAGCCATGCACCACAGCCCCGCTGCAACCACCAGTTGAAGCGGAGGCCAACCTCCAGCGAGCAGGACATACCCAACAATTCCCGGAAATACGTATAAAATATTAAATAACGAATCAATGATCGGTTTCGTTTTTGCCCGGATCGGGGTAGCAGAATAATAAATACCAAAAAACAGAAATCCTAACATAGCCCACCGTACCTGGATCGGCATGAAAAATAACAGAACAAAAAGCGGTGCGTTTAACCAAACAATCCAGTTAGAAAGTAGTTTTTGCTGGGTTGGCCCGGTCAACACCTCGTACGATTGTTTTTTAGGGTTGTGCTTGTCAGTCTCGTAATCAAACAAGTCGTTTACCCCGTAAATCAGCAGGTTTGCTGGCAATAAAAAGTATAAACCAAGTAAAAATACGATCCAGGTGAACTGAATATTCCCACTCGCTACTAGCCCAATTATGAATGGGCCAAAGAGGTAGAGCCAAAAACGTGGCCTTGAGATTTTGAAAATTGGCAGTTTCACATCATAATTGTAACAATGTTTATATATATTTTGGCACCTCTCCTGACTATTGCCGCGCTTGGTATGACAAATATCTCTATTAATACTGCGTACACATTTGCTGCAGCATTTGCGATATTACTATTTGCATCGCCAACCTATTTTAAAATGTTTCAAGAGCGCGGCTGGAAGCGAGCAGCAATAATCTTAGGTGGAATTGGGTTATTTGCATTAGCGGTAGAAACGCTGGCTATAAAGACTGGCCTGCCCTATGGGAATTTTAGTTACGGTGAAGGGCTCGGCGGGAAAATAGCAGACACCACGCCCTGGACGGTAGCCTTCGCCTTTCCGCCACTGCTTTTGTTGGGGTACTGGTTTGGGAACCGTTTTTCAACAATTTTCTGGAAGATAATCGCAATCACTGTTGCCATAACCGTATATACCGATATCGTGCTCGATCCGGCGGCGGTATCCATGGGTATGTGGGCCTGGGACACGCCAGGGTTTTATTATGGTGTACCGCTCATAAACTACTTTGGCTGGATAATCACCGCTACTCTTGGCGGTTTGTTGCTGCACAAACTATGGGGTAACGCACCAGTTAAGACATCTCTTACCTACAGCGGTTTAGCAGTGGTGTGGTTTTGGGCATGGGTAAACATAGGCCTGCAGCAGTGGATTCCGGGCCTACTTGGTGTTATTGGCTGTGTTATATTTGCAATAATAATCAATAAAAGTACAAAAAATATAGATAAAGAAAATGTCGAACAAGAATAAAACAGCGATTATCATTGGCAGTGGCTTTGGGGGGCTTGGCAGCGCCTGCATACTTAGCAAAGCCGGCTGGGACGTACAGGTATTTGAAAAAAACGAACAGATTGGCGGCCGAGCATCCTTATTTACAGCAACAAAAGATGCAAAGGGTGTATTCCGCGAATCAAACACGGCAAAAACCCCGGCTAAAAATGCAAGCGGCTTTACGTTCGATGCTGGCCCAAGCTGGTATTTAATGCCCGATATTTTCGAACATTTTTTTGATTTAATTGGAGAGAAGGTTGACGATCATTTAACCCTACAAAAATTATCTCCAAGTTACCGAATTTTCTACAAAGATAGCAAGCGGCATGTTGATATATACTCTGATCTTAAAAAAGATTTACCCACCATTAAAAACATTGAGCCGGGTGCTGAAATTGCCCTCAAACAATACCTCAAAACTGCCGGCAAACAATATGAGATAGCAAAAGATAAATTCTTATATAAAAACTACGACTCGTTCAAAGATTTCTTCACCTGGGAGGTGCTAAGCCAAGGCCGCAAACTCAACGCCCTAACAAATATGGATAAATACGTTCGTTCTTATTTTAAGACAGATGAGATGTATAAAATTATCCAGTATCCATCCGTGTTCTTAGGTTCCAGCCCCTATAAAACACCGGCGCTTTACAGCATGATGAATCATATTGATTTTAATATGGGTGTTTTTTATCCACGCGGCGGAATTTATGAAGTTGTTCGAGCACTAGAAAAAATTGCCAAGAAAAATGCAACGAAATTTCATGTTAACAGTGAAGTTAAACAAATAATCGTAAAAGCCGGCAGGGCTATCGGTGTAGAGCTCACTAATGGCAAGAAATTTTATGCGGATCATATAGTTAGCAACGCCAATGTTTGGCACACCGAAACAAAACTACTCCAAAAACAGCATCGTACAAAGTCCCCATCCTACTGGAAAAAACGTGTTTTAGCCCCCAGCGCACTCATCATGTATCTTGGGGTTAATAAAACTTTCCCGAATCTAAAGCATCATAACCTGGTTTTTAGCAAAAACTGGAAGAAAAACTTTGCCCAGATTTTTGACGACCCATCCTGGCCCGATGATCCAAGCTTATACGTCTGTGCTCCGAGTAAAACAGATCCGGATGTGGCGCCAAAAGGCCACGAAAATCTATTTGTACTAGTGCCGATTGCTGCTGGGCTTGACTACTCCCAAAAACAGTTAGACGCTTACACCGATAAAATCCTCGACACCATCCAAGACACCATGAAGCTAAAAGATCTCAAAAAGCACATTGTTTATAAAAAATTATTCAGTGTCAAAGATTTTGCAGGGCGGTATCACGCCCAAGAAGGAACAGCGCTTGGCATGGCCCACATTCTAAAGCAAACGGCCGTTTTTAGACCACACAACACCAGCAAAAAGGTTCAAAACCTCTTTTTTGTGGGGGCAGATGTCAACCCTGGTATTGGCATGCCCATAACGCTCATCAGCGCCGAGCTCATGTATAAACGACTCATCGGCGATAAAACCAGCGGCCCCCTCAAAAAACTGTAGCTAGATTTTTGTAAATCGCTTTACTCGTTCGCCGTTATATTCAAGCTCATCCAACCAAACGTTAACTGGGCGCGCAAAAACCAACTTTTTACCATATTCCGCCCGATAAATAACACACAAATCATTATTTACTTCTAGGGTTGCAAAACTAAGTGGTTTATATGTTTTGGCTCTATCTTTGTAATGAGCATACGTCGCGCCTATCTCAATCAGCTTAGCCGCTGCGTTAATTTCCTCCATTATTTCATCCTCAGATTTGTGTGGAGAATCGGCCATGTTATTCCCAGCGGAAAACTTTAAAGGCAATAATATACACAATGACCGTCCAGCCAACCATTACGGCCAATTGTGGTGCAAGGTCAATGAAACCAGCTCCCTCGGTGATGATAAGCCTTGAAGAATCGACCAGTGCCGTCAGCGGAATGAATTGAGTGATCTGCTGGAGCAGTTCGGGCATCAAAAAGGTCGGGAAAAACACGCCAGACAAGAACATCATTGGCAGCACTACAAGCTGTGCGAGTGGTGCGGCTTGATTTTCATTTTTAGCCCAGCCACCCAGCGCGAGGCCAATACCAAACAACATTATTGTCCCAAGCACGACCACGAACGCCAGAATAAAGAAATTACCCCTCATATTTAGATCGAAAATCAAGAATGCGGCAGTTAGCATAAGTACAAGTGCCATCAGACCCACAACAGCATTTGACATCACATTGCCTGTAAAATACTGCCAGACCCGAATTGGTGTCGTGTGATACCGTCTCAACACCCCTTTTTCTTTCAGACGAGGAAAGACTGTTGTTGGTCCGAATACACCGAGCGAAAGTATGGTAAAGCCAAGGATGCCCGCGAACGTGTAGTCAAATTGTGTTAAACCAGTGGTTGCAGTTGACTCTGCGGCTACCTCAAATGGTGTTTCAACCGGAACTAGTTGCGCGTTTATCTCCTGAAAGATAGCACCCATTATTGATGCCAATGCTTGGCCAGCCTGTTCATTATTTTGATCGTATAAAACCTTTGCCTGGCCCGTAGGTAGACCACCCTCCGCTGCAGCACCAAAGTCTGATGGCAGGATGATTGTAGCTTCCATTTGACCTCGATTCATCTTCTCACGAGCTTCATCCAAAGTTGTTACTTCACTATCAACCTGAAAGATGGAATTATCGATGATTTGTTGCTCAAATTCACGAGCGAATTCTGTTTCTGATTGATTGATCAGCCCAACCCTAAAGGAAACATTGCCATCACCACCGAAAATACTGCCAAATATCAGCAAAAACAACAAGGGGAAGACAAATACAAAAAAGATGGCCACTTTGTCTCTAAATAATCGCTTAATGTCGATGCGAGCAAACGTAAGTACTGGTAGTAATTGTTTTTTAATCTTATCCATCTGACTACTCCCTGAGCGCCTTTCCGGTTAAATCAATAAACACATCCTCAAGATCGGCTTGTTCTACTAATTGCTCTTTTTTGAAGCCGCGTTTCAAAAGTGCCTTTATGAGGTTTTTGGGCGTATCGAGTGCAATAATTTTTCCGTTATCCATCACAGCAATCCGATCGCACAGTAGCTCGGCCTCGTCCAT
>JBGSYV010000088.1:0-2512 GCA_041750695.1 Saccharimonadales bacterium (SeqCode)
GTCTGGAATATGTATGATTTCTTCACGATGTATGCGGAGGTTGATGGCTGGGAATGGGACGGTAAGTTCGATGATCCACTAGATAATTTAACTAACTCTCTTGATATTTGGGTAGTTTCAAGGGTGCATCAGCTAACTAAGCATGTAGATGAGCACATGCAGCAGTATGATATTCCAGGGGCAATGAAGCCGATACTAGACTTTATTGACGACGCAAGTAACTGGTACGTTCGGCGTTCGCGTAAACGGTTCTGGAAGAGCGAGGACGATCAAGATAAAAATGACGCCTACAAGACGCTTCACTACGTGTTAGTACGGCTTAGTACGGTTATAGCGCCGTTTACGCCGTTCTTGGCTGAGGAGCTGTATCACAAACTAACGGGCGGTGAATCGGTTCACTTGCTTGATTGGCCGGAATCAGGCCGGGTGAATGAGCTTTCGGTACAACGGATGCAATTAGTAAGAGATATTGTGAATGAGGCCTTGGCAAAACGAGCAAAAGAAGGGCTAAAAATCAGACAGCCGCTTAGTAAAGTTGAACTAGAACTGCTTGGTGCGAACGCCCGTGCTGATATCAGTGGTGAAATGGCAGAAATCATCAAAGACGAAGTGAATGTTAAAGAAGTTATTGTAAAAAAGAAAACCGAGAACTCAAATATAAAGAGCGCAGTTTTACAGAAGCTGGACACCAAGATTACCCCAGCACTCAAGCGTGAGGGGCTAGCGAGAGAGGTGATACGGCAGGTGCAGAGTGCCCGAAAACAGGCTGATTTGCAGATTGATGATCGAATCAAGCTTAATTTAACAACCAAAGACGCGGAGCTGCAAAAAGCCATACAGGAGCATAGGGGTATAATTGAGTCTGAAACATTGGCCACAGTACTTAACACATCACTTGATGATGGGTTTAAAACAGAGGTGTCGCTTAGTGGTTTAGCTTTGGAAATTCAGCTTAAAAAGGCATAATGCTACAGAGCGTCGAGCGTACCGGATAAACACAAAAGTGACTTTACAGAGAGGGGCTTCTCTGGTACACTCTATCGGTACGTAAATTCAAATACATAGGATAATATGAAAAAAGCAGTTATTTCCACCGGTGGTAATCAATACTTGGTCGCAGAAGGCGATGTTATTACCGTTGACATGATCAAAGATGCCGGTAAAAAGATCGATTTTCCTGCAATGTTGGTTATAGATGGTGATAAAACTACCATTGGTACGCCACTTGTTAAAGACGCTACGGTGAGCGCTGAAGTTGTTGAATCAGATATTCAAGCGGAAAAAGTTACCTCAATTCGATATAAGGCCAAAAAACGAGTGAAAACAATTCGTGGCCACCGACAACGACAAACTCAATTAAAAATTACTAAGATTTAAACCTTTGGCAGATTGGTCGTCGGGTGGTTGCGGCTCGGACTCCAGAGTAGTTTTCATAAGCAGGTTACACTAGTGCTATAAAAATAGTATAATGGTTGTTATACAGAAGTACTAACAGCGTTCAGGGGTAATCATTGGAATGAGGGGCACATTTAGCAGGATTCGATTTAGCTCGGTTGCAGTAATCCTTGGTATTGGGCTGATGGTGTCATTAATTTTTGGCTCGTTGGTCGTTGGTGCCCAGCAAAATATCTCCCAGGGATATGTCACTAACGACCAAGAACTCTACGCAGGGATGGCAGTATCCGTTGAAGATGGTGATGACCAGACAAAAACGATTCAGCGGGCTAATCGAAGCAATCTGGAAAGATTCGTTGGTGTTGTTACAACGCTTGACCGAAGTCTTTTGACCGTTGCCGGGGTGGATGATCAGGTTGTCGTTGCTAGCTCTGGGGAGGTAGAAACCTATGTAAGTGATCTAAATGGTGCGATAAATCAGGGCGATGCGGTGACGGTTTCGCCATTGTCCGGGATTCTTGTAAAGGCAGAGAATGGCGAGCGGTTTATTGTGGGCTATGCCGCCAGTAGCGAATCGAGCGAGCCCGCTTCGCGCCAGATTCAAGACAACTCGGGCCAAGAACGCACAGTTAACATATTCAAACAGCTGATAGCTATCGATGCCTCACGTATAAATGATGAGCGGGAGGAGGAGCAACCATTCTTGGTGTTAGTGGGCGAATCGGTTACCGGTAAGCCTGTTAATCAGCTGCAGGTGATCGCCGCGCTAACGATTCTGATGCTAATATTCATCATTGAGGGTTCGATTATTTACGGTGCAATTCACGGCAGTCTTAGTTCTATCGGCAGAAATCCCCTGGCGAAACGAGCCATATATAAACAATTGCTACAAGTTTCATGGCTGACGTTGTTGGTTCTTGTTTTTGGGCTCGGTGCAATCTACGTTATTTTGTGGGCGTAACCCCGCCTGACGTGAACAAGTAGAAAACACTATTGCTTAAAAGGGGTAGTAAGCTATAATATTAATAGTTATTTCAAGCTAAACAAAAATCTAAAAAACAATGGAAAATAAAAATAGCGTTTCGCCACAAACGATTACTCCCGCCGCCACTAATGA
>JBGSYV010000089.1:0-3224 GCA_041750695.1 Saccharimonadales bacterium (SeqCode)
AATAGCTGTGGTCGCTTGGATTTATCAGTATTAATATCAAATGGCGCAGTTACATCAATTGGCTCAATACTGTCATCTTTGGTCTGTAAATTATCAATTAAACTTTGGAGTTCCTGCTTAAGCGCATTCACTTCTTGGCCAAAAGATTTACGATCTTCTGGTTTTAATAATTTTATTTCCTCATACAATGCTTTTAGTTCGACAGAGCGTAAAATACCGGATTTGTTATCTGCTGAATCAAACCGTTTCTTGAGCAATTCGGCAACATCTGCAACTTTTTTATGTGAATAACTCATACTTACAAGCAGTATACCATCTGTTATACTGTTAGTGTATGGCAAATTTTAGTTTTGATATAGAGAGCGAGTACGATAAGGCGGAGATGAATAATGTCTTTGACCAAACAAAGCGTGAGCTGGCAAACAGATACGATTTTAAAGGCACTTCGGCTGATATTGATTGGTTAAACACAGAAAAAACGGGGCTAAAAATCACTGGCGATAGCCAATATCACCTCGACGCAATTGCCGATATTATAAGAAAAAAGCTGGCGACCCGCGGCCAAAGCCAAAAAACCTTAGATGTTTCAAAAGAGCCAATAACGAGCAACCTAAAAATGACCTGGGAAGTTCCGTTTAAGCAAGGGCTCGACCAAGAAAAGGCTAAAAAAATTACCAAACTACTCCGGGATAGCGCACCTAAAGCCAAAGCTCAAATTCAAGGCGAAACCGTTCGTGTAACGAGCAGCAGCAAAGACGAACTTCAGTCAGTCATGCAACTCGTAAAAGCTCAAGACTTTGACTTCCCCATCAGTTTCACCAACTTTCGATAAGCATAAACGTTTTTGTGGTTATAGGGTTAATAGTTGCTATACTTTAAGTATGGAAGAGACTGAAATTATTGAAGCTGCCGAGGCAGTTTTGAAATTAAACGATCGTACCGCTTTTACGATTCCGGCAGAGGGATTATATCCACACCAGTGGCTGTGGGATAGTTGTTTTATTGCTATTGGAATTCGTCATTATGATACTGAGCGTGCCAAAACAGAAGTTTTGAACATGTTGCAAGCCCAGTGGTCAAACGGCATGATTCCCCATATGCTCATAAACAGTGGTTTTAAATATCGTAATGACCGACAGCTGTGGCGCAGCTATGTTTCTGAATTTGCACCGGACGATGTAGCCACCAGTGGCATCACGCAGCCACCAATGCTTGCCGAAGCTATCGTTCAAATTGGTAAAAAGCTGCCCCTCCCCGAGCGACGTAGCTGGTACGAACGAGTATTCCAGTCAGTTGTCCACTATCATCAATGGCTATATACCGAACGTGATCCCAGAAATATTGGCCTGACCCTGCAGCTCCATTCGTGGGAGACCGGGCTAGACAGCACACCACCGTGGATGCATGAACTACACCAACACCAAATGCCGGTGTGGATCCGACTGGTCGAAAAACTAAAACTATATAAAATCATCACCCTTTTACGCAGAGATATTCACTACGTACCACCGGGACAACGACTTTCCACCATTGATGCCCTCGGTCTCTACAGTATTCAACGGCGATTACGCCGCAAACAATACAATACCGATAAAATCCTCAGCCATTCTATGTTGGCCATTGAGGACCTGGCGTTTAACTGTATCCTTATCCGTGCGAACACCCAGTTACAACAAATTGCAAAAACACTTAACAAGTTAATCCCACCAGATTTGCAAGAAAATATGGCTCGTTCAGAGAAAGCGCTTGAAGAGTTATGGGATGCCTATTCGGGCCAATATTACTCACGCAATTACAGCACCCATAAACTTATAAAAATCCCCAGTATTGCCACACTCTTACCGCTATATGCAGGTTGCGTAAGCAAGGACCGTGCGGAGCAATTAGTTAGTCATATGAAGTCATCAAAGCGTTTCTGGCCAAAATTCCCGGTTCCTAGCGTACCGATTGAGTCTGAATGGTTTGATGAACATCGGTATTGGCAGGGATCTACTTGGCTAAATACCAACTGGCTTGTTGCAGACGGGCTAGAACGCTATGGATATAAAGACGAGGCAAAACATATCCGCACACAATCGATTGAACTGATTACAAAATCTGGTTTTAATGAATACTTCTCTCCGCTTGATGGCTCGCCGGCTGGTGCACAAAACTTCTCATGGACTGCTGCTTTGGCAATTGATTTTATTAAGCACAAGAGATAAGAATTTAGAATATAGATTATAGAAGATAGGATATAGAACTAATTCATACCTATTGCAGGATTTTTACCTTTTAAGCACGCCTGGGCTACTGGATGATACCCGAAACGCCTAACTTAAAAATGCTGTTTAGTTTGCAGCCAGAAAGTATTGGTTTTGTAGTTAAATTTAGAAGCGGGCGAGGCGATTACCCTTACGCCAGGTTTTAATGGCCTGTTTGTAGGGTAAGAAGTTCTTGAAAATCCACTTGTCTGCCTGTCTGCGGACCAACCAGGCACGATATCCGCTCCATTTCTTACTGCTGGTTTGGAGCACCGCCCAGCTACCACCAATCGGTACAACATAAATTGGGTGCAACGCCCTGTATGCAACCGGATCACGATTCTTCTGCATGCGAATTAAATTACGAGCAACAAACTTTGCATCATGCAGTGCTGTTTGAGCCATGCCACTAAATGGCGTGTTTGCGTTATCTCCTACTACATAAATATTTTCCTGGCCCTCGGCGCGTAAGTAACGATCAACCTTAACCCTGCCTCGTTCTATCGGGAATACACCGGAATGCTGCCCGTAAAAATCAGGTGCGCGACTTCCGGCAGTCCATACAATACAATCTGCCTGTAAATCTCCGCCGTCAAGACAAACTTTACCAGTCTGACAAGAATTTACCCGGGTGTTTAACCGAATATCTACGCCTATTTTTTCTAATCTTTTTTTAGCCTTCATTGATAATACTGGGTCAAGCATTGGTAGCACGCGCGCCGCCCCCTCAATTAAAGTTACCGTTGGCACGACTGCCTTTATTCCATATTTTTGCGCGACGAGCTCGGCATATAATTCGATCTCGCCAGCCAGCTCTACGCCTGACGCCCCTGCACCAACAATTGCTACGGATGGAGATGATCCAACCTGTTTAAACAGCGTGGTTAACTGGTTACGTATTGCAATGGTGTGCGTTATGGAGTTCATTGAAAGCGAATGTTGTTCCATGCCATCAATACCAAAGTAATTCACAACATTACC
>JBGSYV010000090.1:0-2721 GCA_041750695.1 Saccharimonadales bacterium (SeqCode)
TAATCGGTCTGCCGTACGCCGGTGTGTTAGGTTTGATTGCTGCACTACTGGAAATTGTTCCAACTGTTGGGCCGGTCTTAGCATCTGTTCCCGCCATATTGGTCGGGTTATCTGAATCGTTCGAGACAGCGCTAATTGTCACTGTGGCCTACATTGTAATTCAGCAAATAGAGAGTCACCTCGTTACGCCAATGCTTATGGGGCGAACCGTGAAGTTACATCCAATCGTGATTATACTAGGTTTCTTATGTGGAACGATTTTGTTTGGGATTATCGGCGGCTTGTTATCGGTGCCTGTAGCGCTGGTTGTTAGTGCATTTGTTGATAGTTATCGCAGCGAGCCAATAGAAGTTACCGAAAAATAATAAACATCAGTTAATAAGTCCGTGCAACAGAGCATGTTCATCTTGTATTTTTTGCAACAAACAGCTATAGTGCTAGAGGTTAGGTACGGTAAAAACAAAGATTAAAAAATGAAAAATATAATTAGAATTTTTGGCTACCCGGTCGCAGTATCAGCGTTTGCGTTGCTGTGCTTGGCGGTATTAGTTCCATCACGTGCCAGCGCAGAGCCGTTCGGTTGCGAAGTTGGCTTTTACCAGATAATTACAGGCCAATTAACAATATTAGATCCGGCTACAGGTGAATATAACAGTATTGGGTCCGCAATCCCGAATAACCCGAATGCGTTTGGATATAATGTTCAGGATAACTACATTTATGGAATAAATAATGGAGCTGGTTCTCAGGGTAATTTGTTGCGGGTATCAAATGACGGAAGTTACATCGATTTGGGTTTGCCAACAGGACTACCGGAACAAGCTTATGTTTCAGGGGACTTTGATTATGATGGAAACTTGTGGGTTTCTCAGTTTGGGAGTTCAAGCACGCTCTATTCAATTGATGTTTCGGAAGGGACGGCAACCTCGCTGTCATTATCTCAGTCAATGTTTATATCCGAGTTTGTTCATATAGACGGGTTTGTGTATGCAACTGCCGGCACCACATTTTATAGGATTAATCTCACCACCGGAGTGGTTACTCCATTCGTTGAGTTACCGGGTTTACCGACGGGTGGTGGGCCAAATGCGGCGTATGGTGCTGGTTGGGCTACTGCTGATGGTGGATTGTATTTCTCGCATAACGTATCAGGTATCATATACCAAATTACGGGATACACCGGTGGTTCACCGGAAGCAATGGCTGTACTGCAGGGAGCTATACCGCTTTCGAATGACGGTGCTGCTTGCCCTTATGCGATGAGTCCGCTTAGCGGCTTTGCGGCGGTAAATGATCAAGGTAGGGTCAAGGCTAATGGCGTGTTAAGCGTATCCGCGGCACAGGGTCTGCTAGCGAATGATACTGGGCAGGGAATTTACGTTAGCTCATACACTCAACCAACCAACGGCAGTGTAACTGTAGAGCCAGACGGTTCATACATTTATCGGCCAAACGCTGGTTACGTTGGGGTGGATACGTTTACCTACACCATTATGGATGAATTTGGCCAAACCACCACCGCAACCGTTACCATTGATGTTGATAACGGAATTCATGGCGATGCAGTGGAGAGTGAGCTTGCAAATACCGGCACTACTGTAAAAAGCTACTACTTAATTGTTGCCGGGTTAATTGTTGCCGCGGTTGGTCTGCAATTCCAGAAGCGCAGCTTTTAGTTTGCGGATTTGATAGTAGCCTCATTAATACCGTTTGTTACATTCTCAAACCCTTGTGTACTTAAAATAGATTTTGCTTGCTCCGATCGGTTACCAGACCGGCAATAGACAATAATTTCTGTAGATTTATCCAGGCTACCAAGATAAGTGTTTTGGTTCAGTGTTCCTAGGGGAATATTTATTGCACCCGGGTAGTGGCTCTGCTCAAACTCATTCGGTTCACGTACGTCAATATAAATCTTCACAAAGGTATTCTAGCAGAGGGTTTAGGACTTTACTGGAAAGAAGTACATGATTTTATACATCGATCTTGAAGTGGACGGTGATGGTTTGGCCTTCTTTAATATTTTCGGCTTTTCTTATTTTAACGGGTAGCGCTATGAACAAGGGGCCATCTTTTATGGGCATAATAGAGCTTTTCCATGTGGTTTTGTTAATTGTGAATGTAGCACCCAGCAAAGAAGGCCAGTTCTCCTTGACGATTCCACGAAAGTCTCTGCTTAGGTCGTCATCCAGTGTTATGTAGTGCCAGCCGTATTTTCCAGGAAAGCGTTTTACGCTGCCTGATACCTTGAAGCTGTTCATTTTTGTTCAAGCCCACTATTTATTGCTTTTGTTATCACCTCAGACCAAAGTTTGTAACCTCTTGCATTTGGATGAAACTTATCTGATGCGAAGAGAGTAGGATCATCCCTAAATGATGGCCCTGTTTCTGCCGCAATGCGGGCAAAAATTAACTCGTTTTCTTCTACCACCTTTTCAAAAATTTCATTTAGTTGCTTGGTGCGGAACCCAGCAATTTGTCTTGCAGGCCACGGAAAGCGCGCCACTGAACCCATATCAGGGCAGCCGGTTACCACTATTTTTACGCCAGGATTCATCTCTTTTAACTTTTTAATAGTTGCTTGTAGGGTAGATTCAAAATCTTTTAGATTAGTCCAGTGAGTCGCGTCATTGGCTCCAGCACTAAGCAGTATTACGTCTGGTTGGTATTGAGCAACTTGGGGAGTTTGCTTTTCCAGTACATCTTTAGCGCGAGCTCCTG
>JBGSYV010000091.1:0-8801 GCA_041750695.1 Saccharimonadales bacterium (SeqCode)
GTCCGGCCGAAGCAGAATCGTCACAACCAACACCCAGGCCACCAGGGATACAACATATAGATATACATAATTTTCCCCCAGAAGGACTAAGTAATCTAGACTGCGATCAGAGACCACCACCCTGGCAAACTTGATCAGTTATAAACTGAAGTAACATTACCACAAAAACTAGTTCAATAAAAAAACCGGCTACCACCAGCCGGTTTTTAAATGTTTTTTTAAGTAGTGATTAGTCAACGATTACGATTGAGTCTTCAATTTCGTTGTCTGAATTATTGCTG
Organism: Saccharimonadales bacterium (SeqCode); assembly: GCA_041750695.1. Lineage (GTDB taxonomy): Bacteria > Patescibacteriota > Saccharimonadia > Saccharimonadales > JAGQNJ01 > JBGSYV01. Next base: position 282 of record JBGSYV010000091.1, read on the forward strand.
TTGTTTGAGTTGTTTGTATTGTTCGAGTTGTTAGTGTTCCCAGAGTTAACGTTGTTACCAACCGCAGTATTGCCGGAGTTTACTACGTTACCAGAATTCTCAACATTGTTTGAGTTGTTTCCGGAGTTAACGGTGTTACCATTGTTATTTGAATTTGTCTGACTATTATCGCTGTTGTCAATCAATGTAACGATTGGATTGAACGAATTATCGCTATTGTCCGAATTATCAGTGTTGTATGATCCGGTGTTGAAACTGTGACGGAACTCATTAAAGCTATCGAAGTAGCTATAGTTGTTTGTAGTTGTCGTATTGGTTTCAGATTGGCTTTGATTGATCGCTGCTGCGCCGTATCCACCATAGCTGTGGGCGGCTGCTGACTGATCTTGTTGTGCTGCTTCAGCGCTATCTTCGCTTGCTGGAGCAACGCATTTTGGTGAATCAGAGCTCATCACATATTGAACTGGTGTGCCAACGTTTGCTGACTGCTGAAAACTGCTTGCATCTGCTTGCTTTGAATTTAGCATAGTTGATGCAGCGAAAATTGATACTGGTACTGCTACCAATACTGCTGCTAATGTTGCAACGAACATACCGATCATATTGGTACGCATTGCGATTATTTGTTGTTGTGTCATGTGGATTCCCTCCATTAATGTTTTATCCACCCTTTGTAGGCATCACTGTACGCCTGCGTATAATGGTAGGTCAAACGCTCATGTTTACTCTTTTAAAATAATCCTGTGGATAAGTTTTAAGTCTAAGTAATATCTCTCGGGGTGAATTCAGAGATAATTTTATAGGCTTCGTCCAGATCATCAGTAAGTGTGTACAGCATGTTTTCGCCAGGGCTGATTGCTTTATATTTTTCAAGCAGCGTCTCATCAATATATTTTAAAAGTGGCTTCCAGTAATCTGTGCCAATTAGAACAATTGGGAGCTGTTCAATTTTTCCGGTTTGCTTAAGCGTGAGGATTTCAAAAAACTCATCTAAGGTGCCGTATCCACCCGGGAAATATACGTAAGCCCGTGCTGTAAACGCCAAGGCCACCTTTCTACTAAAGAAGTAGTAGAAGTCAACCGAATGACTAACGTATCGATTGGTGACCTGTTCATGTGGCAGCTCGATAGTCATGGCCACTGCATCTCCGCCTACTTCAGCTGCACCGCGGTTAGCAGCCTCCATGATGCCACTCCCGCCACCGGAAATAATGGTGCAGCCAAGTTCAGAAGAAATCTTTGCAGCCAGTAAACGGGCTTGGTCATAAGAAGGGTGGTCTGGAGTAAACCTGGCCGAGCCAAAGAAGGTAACAGTATCCGGAAACTCTTTTAGAAGCTTAAAGGCCTGTTTAAATTCTTTATTGATTTCTTTCATTCGACGCTTCAAGCCCTTATCGCTGATATTGCGGATATGCCGGCGCTCTTCTTTAGAAATCGTTTTTAAAGTTGGTCGTTTTCGGAATAAATTGAATAGTTTATGCACGGCTACTATTTAGACCTTTCGTATGCCAGACGTAAGCCCAGCGCATAATTAACCATAGCGACAGCACCAATTAGCAGAATCCCTTTGCCGCATACCGCCAAAAGCGAAGTGCCAGGCAGCAACACAAGCAATGCTCCGCCGCTCACTGCTTGATAAATAATAATTGCAGCCGCCAACCCACTCATCATGGCTCGATTACCACGCTTGATTAGAACTAACGCAATTCCAAAAACAATATATGCAATGCTAGTGATTGCGCCAACGATATGCGCAAATAATAGTACGTCATTCATATTAAGCATAATAACACCGATAGAAATCATTACCAAAACGCTTACCGTTTTATCGTGATTCCGGGTATACTTACAGTAATGGATGTAGATAAAAAGGTAAGGTTTAGCCCAGGATATTTCATTAGCTTTCTTATTATTGGTATCCCAGCTTTTGGCTGGTTGGTGGGTTTTGATTTTGGTGGCAAAACTTCTGTTGAAACTATGGCAATCATATTCGCAAAAATTGGGGCCTTTGGTGGTATGACTATGTTTGCCTGGTCGCTCATCCTGAGTGGTAGATACAAGATTTTTGATTGGCTATTTGGTGGGCTCGACAAAATGTACGGAGCGCACCGTTTCTTTGGAACATTCAGTGTAGTGTTATTAGTTATTCATCCGCTGGCGCTGACCATCGCCCGTATCCCCGTCAGTGGCACCGGGGCGCTCAGGATGTGGCTAGCTTTTAATAGCACGGCGCTGGTGCTTGGCATGATATCGCTCTACGGATTAATCGGGTTTGTTGTTTGGTCAATTTCTGCCAAAAAAACCAAGCACGAAACGTTCGTTAAGGTTCATAGAGTACTTGGGTTCTTGTTTATTATCGGGGCACTACACGCTTTTATGGCAGGTTCTGTACTGCAAGCAAGTGTAGCCGTGTACTGGTATATGTTGATTCTGAGCGGTCTTGCAACGCTAACATTTGTTCATTACTCACTCTTTTCTGACATCCTCCATCCTCATTATCGATATAAAATCAGTTCAGTTAAAAATTTGCCAGGCGGAGTGTGGGATATCCGCCTAAAACCAAAGCAACGGATTATCAATTTTTTGCCTGGTCAGTTTGTATACCTTAGCTTTTCGTCACTGCCAGAAAGCGGGTATCACCCATTTTCCATAGCCTCCGGCAAGCGAAGCAGCGAGCTGCAATTTTTCATTAAAGAACTTGGCGATCTGACCGAGTCTTTTAAACAATTGAAAGCCGGACAATTGGTTAAAATAAAAGGACCTTACGGTGGGTTTACTTTTGACGATAAGTCGCATGATAAACAGCTTTGGATTGCCGGCGGTATTGGAATTACACCATTTTTGAGCAAGGCCAGGAGTTTTACCTACACCAAGCAATGGCCAGCGGTTGAATTAATCTACACTACAAAAAACAAATACGAGGCATTTGCGTTCCGTGAGCTCGATCACATTCAAACCTGCTGCAAACCATTCAATGTCACCTTAATTCACGAGACAAAATTTGGACGGAAATCACTACATGATTTATCTGAACATTTCGGCGGGCTAGAGGACTATGCAATTTACCTGTGCGGGCCCCCAGCAATGCTAGCTATCTATTTGAAGCAGGCAGAGGAGCTTGGCATCCGTGACCAAGTCCATTTCGAGGAATTTAGCTATAACTAATAAATAGTCCTTACACTCCGTCGTTGGTGCTGTGTTTGCGAGATTCGTTAAGCAATAGATCGTGTGCTTTTTTAGCTTGGGCAAGCGTAATGCCTGGCAAATATCCCTCGGCTTTGGTTTTGCCGCCACCAACAATATCGCGTGCTTTAATTGAATTACTCCCAGCTGTTTCAATTGAAATACGAGCCAAACCGAGCATGCGATCGATCAATCCGCGAGTTATGTTTACGTTTTGAATTCTAGAGTAGGGGATGCTGACTTCTTGTTTATGAATAATTCCGTGCTCTTTATTAAAACCGTTCTCATCAATAGAGAAATAAAAATTATTATGAACAATGTCTGAAATTAAATACAGCATAACGAAATATGCGACAAACACTACAATTGATATTATTGGCTCAAAAATCCCGCCAATAAAAAATAGGATCGGTAGCACCGCAGTGGCACCAACATAATTAATAAAAAACGACCACTTAGCAATTTTACACAAATGTTGCCGTTTCATGTAATGGGTATTTGGGTCGATTGACTCATCGGTTTGATCCTCAGAATGTGATCCCCTAGATCCCCTGGTGGGGGTAGGCTGTTCTTTTGCTGTGTCAATCACGAAAGATGCAGCAGACAGTTGTTGGGGCGGTGCTGATGCTTGATAGGCTGCGGCAGCCGGGCCGTGCTGAGCAGCACCACAAAACCGGCAAAAATTATCGTTCCTTGGAATATTTCGGCCACAATTACTACAATATATTTTACTCATCATTGCTGCTATTGTACTACAATTTCCCACGTTATTGGACATTGTTAGCAGCTTTATAAAACAAGGTCGCACCAAATCGTTTAAAACACGTATAATAGATGTAATGTTAGAAGATTTTAAAAAACGGTATCAGCAACTAAATGCCGAACAACGCGACGCTGTTGATGCGATCGACGGGCCGGTGCTTGTTATTGCTGGACCAGGCACCGGAAAAACACAGTTACTGAGCATGCGAGTGGCCAATATCCTTCAAAAAACAGATAGTGCGGCTCACAACATTCTTTGTTTAACATTTACAGAATCTGCCGCCCACGAAATGCGCCAACGACTAGCAGCAATGATCGGCCAACAGGCGTATAACGTGACAATCAGCACCTACCATAGCTTTGGCAGTGAACTCATCCAGCGCTACCCACAATACTTTAGTGATATGCCAAATGCCCGACCAATCGATCAACTCAATATTCACACTATAGTTGAGAACATTATTCAGAAACTACCATACTCTGACCCATTAAAATCCAGTATCTTTTATATCCAGGATGTCACCAAAACAATAAGTGACTGCAAACGGGCGCTACTTGAACCCGATGATGTTCGAGCGGTTGCCAAAGATAACCTTGATTTTATAAAATCTACCAGCCTGCAAACCAAGAAGCTGCTCGCCACAATCACGCGAATGAACAAGGACTGTGTCCCGCTATTCGAAGAGCTACTTACAACGCAAAAACCAACCAACAAAGATCAGAAGGTAGTGAATGAGGTGGTAAAACTCCCATATTTGTTTAACAGTTCATTGGCCGAAGCATTAGAAGAAGTAACTGAAACTGGCAAAACGACACCCTTAACCAAGTGGAAGAACGCCTGGCTAGAACGGGACGAGCAGGGGCTTTTCGTAGTTAAAGATCATTACACCAACCAACGATTATTAGCCTTGGCGGATGTTTATGAACAATACGTCAAAGAGCTGCAGTCTAAACAGTTATTTGACTACGATGACATGATTCTTCGGGCAATTAGTGGATTAAAAGATTTTGCGGATTTTCGCTTTAGCTTGCAAGAACAGTACCAATATCTACTGCTTGATGAGTTTCAGGATACAAACGCCGCCCAGCTAGAACTTGTTAAGCTGCTGACCGATAACCCAGTATACGAGAAAAAGCCAAACGTCTTAGCAGTTGGTGATGATGATCAAGCAATCTTCTCATTCCAGGGGGCAGACTACTCACACATGCTGGCTTTTAAAGAGACCTACAGTGACGTAAAAATTGTAACTTTAACCAAGAATTATCGTTCTCACCCCGATATATTGCATGTTGCTCATGGAATTTCTAACCAAATTGAGGAACGTTTGCATCATCGTTTTGATGATATTCAAAAAACACTAAGCGCCGAGAGCACTAGTCTTCCAAAAGACGGAGCAATTGAACGTCACGAATTCAAAAGCGATGTTGCCCAGTTTGGATGGGTCGCCAAACAGATTGCAATAAAACTCGAGAAAGGCGTGAGCGCAAATGAAATCGCCATCATCGCTCCCCAGCACAAACACCTTGAACCACTGATACCGTACCTCCAAAAGGCTGGCGTGCCTGTTCGATATGAAAAACGTGAGAATGTATTAGAAGACATTCATATCCTGCAGCTAACAAGAATGTCAGAACTGGTTATTGCTCTGAATGAAAACGCCTTAGATCTCGTTGACGCACTTTTGCCAGAGGTACTTAGTTATGATTTTTGGAATATTCCAACAACCGATATTTGGCAATTGTCCTGGCAGGCAAATGAACAAAAAACTCGTTGGTCAAACCTTTTAGCAGGCGATGCGAACTATTCACAAATATTCTTATTTTTCACACGTCTCGGCTCACTATCAAATACCGAAACTCTTGAATCGATGCTTGATCACCTAATCGGAATCAAATCAATCAAAATTGATGATGACGACTATACATCCCCGATGTATCAATATAATTTTGGTTCGCATAACCAAAAGGAGCAAACTACTCAGTTTTGGAACTTACTATCAAACCTCACCGTTCTGCGCCAACACCTCCGGGAACATTGGTCTGCTGATAAATCAGTGTTGGGTTTAAGCGACTTCGTCCAGTTCATTGACGAACATAACAATGCAAAAATAAAAATCCTTAACACTAGCCCTTATCATGAATCTGCAGAAGCAGTACAAATGATGACCGCCTATAAAGCAAAGGGGCTTGAGTTTGAAAGCGTATATTTGCTAGCTTGCCTGGATGATGCATGGGGAACAAAAGCCCGGGGTCAATACAGTAAAATTAGTCTGCCGCTAAACCTTCAACACGCCCGATTCGCTGGCGCCACCAACGACGAGCAATTACGACTCTTTTTCGTGGCAATCACTAGAGCAAAACACAATTTATTTTTAACAAGTTATGCGAATACTTACTCAAATAAACTAACCACCCGCTTACAGTACTTAAACGAAATAAACGTAGATGATCAAGCAATCAGCCCCTTGCTTCCAACAAAAAGCCAGACCATCATTCAAAACGACGCTACCGCGCCGAATGCACCTGACTTATCTGCCTACTGGCACACCAAGCACAGCATGGAGGTAATTAAAAACGCCGATATTCATGCGCTGCTGGAACCAAAACTACAATCTCTGCAGCTCGCACCAACACATATCAATAGTTTTACTGATGTCATTCACGGCGGTCCGCAACATTATTTTATGAACACGATCTTGAAGTTTCCTAAAGCACCATCGCCATATAGTGAATACGGGAACGCCGTTCACGAGGTAATAGATTGGGTGCACCTCCAAAACAAAGTTTCTGGTAAACTGCCTACCATTAATTCTGTTATTAAAGAATTCAATGCCCGCCTCGATTTAAAACAGCTGAACACCCAAGACAAAGAACTAATGGCAAAACGCGGTCAAGAAGCGCTCACAATATACATGAATAAACGCGCCCACCTGTTTAGTGCGGACAACGAGCATGAATATGACTTCAAACGGGAAGGGGTGTTCGTTGGCGACGCTCATATTAGCGGAAAAATTGATCGCTTGATTATTGATAAAAAATCGCGGACCATCAGCATCGTTGATTTTAAAACTGGCAAAAGCTACTCAAAATGGAATTCGAGCGAGCTTAAACTACATAAATATAAACAACAGCTATACTTTTATAAACTACTAGTTGAGGGTTCCCAGAAATTTGCAAATTACACGGTTACAGATGCGTATTTGGAGTTTGTTGAGCCCGACACAAACGGTAACATTGTTGAACTACACGTCCAGTTTGACCAAAACTACATGCAGCATATCAAACAACTAATCCGGGCAGTGTGGCAGAGCGTCATGAAGCTTGAATTCCCAAGCCTAGACTCCTATCAGCCCTCGGTAAAGGGAATTGTTCAGTTTGAAGAAGACTTAATAAAAACGCTCCCGCAATAATTTATACGGGAGCGTTACTTAGATAAACCAGATTTAAACGGTCTAATAGCTACTTCTTTTTAGCTGTTTTACGAGTTGAGTTCTTTTTCGTTGCAGGAGCTTTCCTAGCCGGCTTATTAGCAGTAGTCTTCTTGGTGTCTGTGCTGGTAGTCACACCGATTGAAACTCGGCTGCTTAGTGATCGCAAAGTAGACTTAGATAGCAAGCTATACTCTGGAGCAAAAAGCAGTACATACAAATTCATGCCGATAATCGCGCCAACAATTGGGCCGGCAACGTGCGCAACGTCAAATGACTGTGCACCAAGAGCAGCCGCAGGGTTGATAAGTCCGTTAGAAACAATTCCAGCTACGATTACACCGAGCATTAATGAACCACCGATTGTAGCGGCTAGTTTTCCGCCAGTAAATTGCTGATACAGCGCAGCAGCAACACCAAAGGTGAATACAAAAGCACCCGCGATTTCAGCACTAAATACTTGGCTGTTAAATTCTGTAGCAGCGATATCTTGTAATGGTCGGCCGGTTAGGTATACGAATAATTGCCACGCAGCAAGCGCACCCAAAAATTGCGCGGCGATGTAGGCGATTGCTCGTAATGTTGTGATTTTGCGCAGTGTCCACAACCCAAGTGTTACCGCGGGGTTAACATGAGCACCAGAAGAGGCACCAATCATTAGTACAAGCATTGCCAGTGTCACACCAGCACCAATAGCAACAAAGAATGATATACCAACCGCTGAGTTGGCAATCGCTAAGATTGCAAATGTTAATATTGCGGTTCCAATTAATTCGGCCATAATCATGGCTAGTCGTCGTCGAGAAAACATATACACCTTTCGTATAATTATTATTGTTATTATAGTAGTATGATTCGGATTAAAAATCAACTATGTGCAAATATCACCGCTCGCTGAGAACCAGTAGTTAACTGAACTGCGCCCGCTATATTAACCTGAGTAAATGCCTGGGCAATACTACTGGTTGCTGAGCGATCAATCGACGTATCAAGCAGCTCGCTCACTGGTCTAGCCACCCATTCGTCGTACCAAAATGTTTCGTTACAGGTAGCGCGGGTGTAAGAAGTCTGGTCAAGCGTCCAATCCTCAACGAGGTTAACGCTAACCAAGTCTTCAGTGTGACCGTGCACACCCACGTCGCTACAC